>DASTQK010000078.1:0-12533 GCA_035761765.1 Rubrobacteraceae bacterium | reverse complement strand
CCGCAACCTGGGCACGAGGGTCAGGCGGCGGTAGCGCATCCGGCGCTCGTTCAGAGGCTTCTCGAACTCGGCCTCGCGGGCGAACTCGACCTGGCCAGCTCCGCTAGCGGCCGCCTCGATCAGGGCGGCCAGATCCTCCCTCTCGGAGACCGAAAGACCGGTCTCGTCGCGCTCCTCGCGCTCGAAGAGCCTCACACGCCGCGCGAAGGAGATAAAGACGCTGCACGGTTCGGGGCAGGGGATTTCGCCATCCCCCCGGCGCATCTCGAGCGGCGTTCTCTCGTCCACGTCCCAGAGGGTCTTCTTCAGGCATACCGCGTCCTCGCAGCAGGCGCGCGCGGCGTCCTGCACCCCTCTGTCAGAGAGGCGTTGGACCCTCTTGTAGATACCGCTCTGACGCGCTGCGTTCTCCCGAAAGTTCGTGATCCCAAGCCTCCCCCCCCGGTAGAGGTGCCAGTGCACGATCCCGGCCGGGTAGAGGTAGTTCATGGCGACGGCGAGCTCTACCGGGTCCGAGACCCTGATCTCCCACCCCCGCCGAAGGTTGGGAGAGCTCTTGAGAGGACGATACTCCCCCCTCTCGGTGAGCTTGGCGATCTCGCGCGCCGACCGCGGATCTTCATGAGCCTCCAGGTTCGTCTCACCCGCATCCTCTGCGTGACGCACAGAGTAGCCGCCGGAGCAGCAGCGTATGAGGACCTGGCCGAAGAGGCGTCCCTCGGCGGACGCGGCGACCCACGCGGCGAACGCCTCACGGGAAGCCGCGGCGAGGCTCGATACCTCAGGCGGTGCTTCGGACAACTGGCTCCTCCCGCGCGGTCTCGCGGGCGCGGGCAGCAATGAGGTTAGCCATCGAGGGGTGGGTGCCGACCGGGGCGCCGTAGAAGACGGTCTTGTCCCCGAGCAACGTGACCTCGCCGGTCAGGCCGAGGTCCTCGGGTATCGTCTCGCGCGTGTGCCAGCCCTCGGCTATAAAGACGGGGATCAGGATCACGTTCGTGGCGGCGACGCCCTCGACGACGGCCCCGATCTCGGGTTCCTGATCCAGAAACCCCACCTCGACGAGGTCGTAGAGCCCGCGCTCCCTTATGCGCCGGGCGTTCATGTAGATGACGCCCCCGGAGTTCTTGTTGAGGTCGGTGCCGTGGCCGAGCAGCACGAGCGCGGTTCGCCCCGAGGTCTTCCTGCCGCGCATCAGGTCACCCACGCGCTCGAGGATGACGTCGGGCATCCCCCCGAAGGTCCCCAGAGGCCCTGCGTAGCGGACGGTCTTGGAGCCTCTTTTGGTCACGGGCCCCTCGAGGCCGAGCTCCCTGGGAATGACTTGCTGGGTAAAGTATCCCTCAGAGATAAAGGCCGGGACGACGTAGATCTCTTCTGATTCGACGGTGTCGAGCACGTGGCGCATCGAGGGCTCCTCCTTCCAGAAGGACTCGACTACCTCATCGAACTCACCGGTGCCCCTGATGCGCTGCGCATGCTCGTAGACCGGCAGGCTCGAGTCCTCGTTGAGGTGCGAGCCGTGCCCCACGATTACGAGGGCCTTCATGCGCCGTACGCCTCCTCGCCTGGTGTTCATGGTCGAGATACAGCCCATTCTATCCCAGAGCGCGCCTTTTTCGGGGAACGCTTTCACGCCCTCCTCTACCGGCCCCTGTTGTAACCGGTGGCCGGCCTGAGGCGGCTGCTCAGCGAGTCGGGACCGTGCTCCAGGGCGACGAGGAAGGCGGCGGCGATGACGGGCGGCTCGGTGGCGGTGGGCGCGAGGCGGGCGTCGGCGCGCAGGAGACCATCGAGGTTCGAGATTCCTTCGAGGCCACGCCGGGAGTGGACGCCGCCGGCCTTGAGGACACCGTTGGCCATGCGGGAGACGTCCTCGGCCTCCCGTCTCCCGGCCCTCCCCGCAACGTCGAGGTCCGGCACCTCCGAGAGCACGTCGAGGTAGGCCTGTACGATGGCGCCGCGCACGGAATCGGCGCGGGAGAGGGCACTCAGCAGCGCCGGCCGCGCGAGCTCGCGGCTGACCTCGAAGCCCCGCGCGTACTCGCGCGCAAGGGAGTCGCGGGCGGATGCGAAGCGCATCGCATCCCTTAGCGTTGCCTCCTTGCCGGCCCCCAGTGCGACCCGGAGAGCGCCTGCGAGCGGTCCCGCGTCTCCCGCCGCCTCGAGCGCCCGGTAGAAGGGCGTGAGGTCGTCGTGACCGAGCCGGGCGAGTACCGGGCCAAGCGTCTCGCCTAGCAGGGCAGCTCGCGCCAGCGGAACAAGATATCCGACGCCGCGCGGGTCGGCGAAGCCTGCGAGAGAGAGCGACGCGAGGGTCGCTTCGAGCAACGTCTCCCCCGCTCCGCGGCGCGCCGAATCGGCGAGCGCCTCCCGAACGGGTACGACGGTGAGCATGCGTGATTCGTGAGCCACACGCCCATCCAGGTAGCGCGACCCGGTCCCCGGCGTAGGGGCGCTGTAGACCAGCGTGAGAGCCGTAGCCGCGCCGGCCGCGACCAGCGTCTCCGGTATAGGGTCCCCCTTCGGCCGCTCCATCTCCTTTAGAATAGCCTCCTGACCACGCTAGCCCCTCCGCCACGGGCGCCAGGTCCGCCCCCGGCACGAGGGGTTAATATATACGACTCCATGGATCGTGTACCCGAGCACAGAGAGACGACGCATTGAACACCGCCCAGAAACCGGCTCTGATCCCCGAAGACGCCTTCGAGACCGGCGCCCCGGAGGGTACTCTGGGCGCCGAGGAGGAGCTCTGGCTCGCCGACCCGGAGACGCTCAAGCTCGCCGGAGGCGCGCAGAAGATACTCGCCGCCGAGCCCGAGGACCACTTCTCGGGTGAGCTCATAGACTGCGAGATAGAGTCGAACACGGGCGTGCATGTGGACTCAAGCGGCGTGAAAGGAGACCTGGTAGCGCGCAGACACACCCTGCTGGAGCACGCCGAGCGGTTGGGACGCTACCTGGGTACCAGCGGGACGCACCCCATCGGGGACTGGCGCGAGCAGGAGATCATAGACAAGCCCCACTACCAGCGCCTCAAGAGGCAGCTCGGGTGGCTCATCCGGCGCAACAACACCTTCTCGCTGCATGTCCACTACGCCGTCCGGGGGCGCCAGAAGGCGGTCTACTTCTTCGACAGGCTGCGCGAGTACGTCCCGCTCTTCCTTGCCCTCTCGGCCAACTCGCCGTTCTGGCAGGGTGAGATCACGGACATGCACTCTACACGGACCCTGATCTTCTCGCGCTCCATCCACCGCGCCGGCCTGCCCGAGCCCTTGGGCTCGTGGGAAGCCTACGCGAAGTACGTGGACTTCGCGCAGCGCTCCGGCGTTATAAACAGCCTCTCTGAGATCTGGTGGGATGTACGTCCTCACCCGGGGCTCGGGACCATCGAGCTCCGGGCCTTCGACGCCCAGACCAACCCCTCGCGCAGCGAGGCCCTGATATCGCTCTTTGCCGCCGTCTGCGACCTCCTCTCGGAGGAGTACGAGACTGGCGAACTGCGCAAGATTCGTCCCAACAGAGAGATCGAGGAGAACAAGTGGAGCGCCCAGCGCTACGGCATGAGCGGCTTCGTCGTGGACCACGATACCCATGAGCCGGTGGAGACCCACCGCGCCGTCGAGAGGCTCATAATGAGCCTCGAGGGAGCCACGAGCAGGGACCTCTCACCTCTGCAACCTCTCCTCGACGAACCTACGGAATCGGTCCGCCAGCTCGAGCTGTGGCGCGAGACCGGCTCCGTGAGAGATGTCGTGCGGGATCTCGTGCAGAGGACCCGGGTATAGGAGGAGCGGTTAAGGACGGTTCGCAACCCGCACCTGCAGTCGTCTAGCTGCCGCTGAGGCGACGCGTCACCTGCTTCGTGACGACCTTCCTTACTTTCTCGTTCTTGAGCGCCTTGAAGGCCATCTCGCGCGCCTTCTTGTGCTTGAGTATCGCCAGCGCGATCTTGGTCTTGTTCACGGCACCAACCTCCCGGAGTTCGTTGTGCCCCTAGGCCGCCTTGCGCACCTCGCGGCGGAGCTTCTTGTTCAACAGCTGCAGAAGCGCCGCCTCCCCCTCGGTCAGGCCCTCCTGCTCGGCGACGATCTCCTCGATCAGCTCGCCGTGATAGGCTATCATGGAGCCTTCCATATAGTGGTCGAGTATCCGCGGGCTGATGTAGGAGGCGCGGGCGATGTCCCGCGTGTTCCCGAGCCTCTTCGCCACATCGTCTACCGCCTCGAGCACGTTCTTCTCGGCCTGCATGGAATTCTTTGTAGCCCCGAGCTCGGCCAGCTTGACCGCCGCGATAAGCGTCCCGGCCCAGGTGCGGAAGTCCTTGGGGGTGAACTCTTCTCCCATAACATCCTTGACGTAGGCGTTCAGGTCGCGGGCCTTCACGTCCCTGATATCGCCCTCCTCGTCGAGGTACTTGAAGATCTCGTACCCCCGCAAATCGGTGCACTCCTCCACGATCCGCCGCAGCTTGGCGTCGGTAACGGCCTTGCGCTGGACCTGGCCCCACTTGCCGGTGTACTCGAAGATCATGGTGTTGCCCTCTATACGAAGGTGCTTGCGCCTGAGGGTGGCTATGCCGTAGGTCCTGTTCTTTTTGGCGTAGCGCTCGTCGCCGACGCGGAAGTATGCCGCGTTCATGAGGCGGGTCATGGTGGCCAGCACCTTCTCGCGATCTAGCTTTCTGCGCCGCAGGTGGTTGCTTGTTGTGTGTCGCATCAGGGGCAGCGCCTCTGAGAAACGCAGGATGCGCTCGAACTTCTCGCGCTCTTTGCGCTCCCGATACTTGGGGTGGTAGAGGTACTGGAGCCGGCCCGCCGAGTCGTACCCGACGGCCTGCACCTTGGCCGACGGGCTCCGGGCTATGTGCACCTCCTCCCACGCCAGCGGCACCTTGAGGTTCTCGATACGGCTCAAGACCCGCTCCTCGCGCACGGTTTCGTTCGTGTCGGGATAGCGGTAGAAGAAGCCCCCTTCCTTGGACCCGAGGCGCCTGATCCCGCTCCTAAACAGAACGTGCTCGCCCACGTGAAGGTTAGCCGGAATCCAATCGCGCTAGAAAGCGACCCGTCTGAAACGTGATGCCTGTAGGCTGATACCTCAAGTCGTGCGGTCTATCTCGGCGTGGTACCGGCCGCCCAGGCGTCCTCCCAGAAAGCCCCCAAGGAGCGCCATCAGAAGCGCTCCGACGAGGATTACGATCCCGACGACCCCGAGGCCGGAGAGGCCGCCGACCGTCGTGAGGATGTTGTTCTGGACGAGGTTATCGATGCTCTCGGCGACCTCGGAAGGCAGGAAGCTGGCCAGGACCGCGTTTATCAACGCGAGGACGAGAACCGCAACGCCGGTCCAGAGGAGCAGCATCGCGCCGTTGCGCCCGCCGTCGAAGCGCGCGAGCCTGCCGGCCACGTACCCGCCGAAGAAGTACGTCAGGAAGACTAGTAACGCAACCAGCACGAGCCCCGTTATGACGGCGGCCCCGATCTCACCGCTCTCCAGGCTCAAGGACAACCCGAGCGGAGCGAGTACGAGCCCCGCGATGAGCGAGAAGAGTGCGCCCGCGACGAGCGTGAAGACGAACCCGAGGAAGCTGGCGAGCCAGTCCACGCCCCCGTACATATCCCTGAGCCTGTCCTCGCGCTCCTCGGCGGCCTCGAAGTAGCCGCGGGGATAGGCGGCCGCATCCCCCTGGGTCCCATACGGCGGCGTCCGGATGACCCGGGTCTCTTTGTCCTCGGTCTCGGGTTGCTGCTGGGGCATCCGCTCCGTCCCGTGCGAGGAGCCGGGCTCCTCGGAGGGCTCTCTGGCAGGTACCGGGCGCGTCGGTTCGTCCTCCTGCCGGGTGGACTCTGCGTCGTCCCCCAGAGGACCCGTCCTGCGACGCTCCTCGGGACGGTCTTCCGGCCTGTCCGTCATCTCTCCCCCTTTAGCTGTGACCGCCGCCAGGTCACCACCGCGTCCCGAGGTCCCGGTAGCGCAGGTCGGGCGGAACTTTTGTACATCCGGCCCATGATAGGCCAGAACACCGGCGCCTGGCTTGTACGACGGGCCATATCCAACCGGCGTGAGCGTTCATATCATAGCGCGTATCGTCAGGATACCCCGTGCCGGGGGGGCACGCAAAGCGAGAACCTTAAAGGAGGTAGCTTGGATACGGCGAGCAAGCAGAACGTGTTGCAAGAGGCGAAGGACAACAACGTCAAGTTCATCCGGCTGTGGTTTACCGACATCCTGGGCACGCTCAAGAGCTTCGCGATAACGGTCGACGAGCTCGAGGACGCCCTGGATGGCGGGATGGGCTTCGACGGGTCCTCGATCACGGGCTACCAGGACATCGAGGAGTCGGACATGATCGCCATGCCCGACCCCTCGACGTTCAAGACTATCCCCTGGAGCCCGCAGGAAGCCCCGACGGCGCGCATGATCTGCGACGTCAGGACGCCGGACGGCGACCCCTACGTGGGTGACCCGCGACACGTCCTGCGGCGTGCGCTCGAGCGCGCGAGCGAGATGGGCTTCGACAACTTCTTCTGCGGGCCAGAGCTCGAGTACTTCTACTTCAGGAACTCCAACGGTACCGAGCCGCTCGATTATGGTGGCTACTTCGACCTGACCACGCTGGACGCGGCGACGACCCTGAGGCGCGAGACGGTCATGGCGCTGCAGGAGTTCGGCATCGACGTCGAGTACTCCCACCACGAGGTCGGCATCAGCCAGCACGAGATCGACCTACGCTTCGACGGGGCCCTGGAGATGGCGGACAAGGTGATGACCTACAAGACCGTCGTCAAGGAGATCGCCACGAAGCACGGAGTCTATGCCACCTTCATGCCCAAGCCGATCCGGGACCAGAACGGCTCGGGGATGCACACCCACCAGAGCCTCTTCTCCGGCGACCAGAACGCCTTCTTCGACTCGAACGACCAGTACTACCTCTCGGACACGGCAAAGCAGTTCATCGCGGGCCAGCTGAGGCACGCGCGGGAGATCAGCATCATCTTCGCCCAGTTCGTGAACTCCTACAAGCGGCTGGTCCCCGGTTACGAGGCCCCGGTCTACATCGCGTGGAGTAGGCGCAACCGCTCGGCGCTGGTGCGCGTCCCCCTCTACCACCCGGGCAAGGAGAAGGCTACCCGGGCCGAGCTTCGCTGCCCGGACCCCTCGGCGAACATCTACCTGTGCTTCGCGGCGCTGCTGCACGCCGGCCTCGAAGGGATCGAGAAGGGCTACGAGCTGCCCGAACCGATGGAGCGCAACCTCTACCACCTCTCCCACGAAGAGCGGGAGAAGCTCGGCATCCAGAGCCTCCCCGCCGACCTCGGCGAGGCGATCCAGGAGGCCGAGAACTCGGAGCTCCTCTACAAGGCCCTCGGCGAACACGTCTTCACCAGGCTCCTCGAACTCAAGCGGGCCGAGTTCGAGGACTACCGGGTTCAGGTTACGCCCTACGAGATACAGAAGTATCTGCCGATCTTGTAGCTTTCAGCCACTGGCTTCGGGGCGCGGGAGGTATCCCGCGCCCCTCGTTTGTGCACCCTCTATGAGGCTTCGCACCTCCGGCAGGAGTGCTCTCGTGGTGCTGAGGGCTTCGCCGGCGTAGATTGTCTCGTTGCCGGACCAGTCGCCGAAGTAGCCGCCGGCCTCGCGCAGGATGGGCGGGAAGGGAGCGCAGTCCCAGGGATTCATGACGGGGTCGAGCATCAACTCTATCCTGCCCGTGGCGACGAGGGCGTGGCCGTAGGCGTCTGACCAGCCGCGGCTGCCGCCAGAGGTCTGGACGAGGCGGCGGAAGGCTGCTTCGCGGTTGTGCTCTTCGAAGCTCGAAGCGTCGGTAAAGGAGAGTATGCCGCGCCCGAGCGTCCGCGCGCTCGACACCCTGGCGCGGCGGCCATTACAGTAGCAGCCCTCGCCCGCGGCGGCGTAGACCATCTCGTCGAGAGCGGGGAAGTAGGCGGCGCCGACTTCGCAGGTGCCTTCTATCTCCAGCCCGATCAGGACGCCGTAGAGGGGCACACCCCTGACGAAGGCCTTCGTCCCGTCTATGGGGTCCACGATCCAGCGGTGACTCGAACCTCCCTCTTCACCGTACTCCTCTCCCACAACGGCGTGTCCGGGATACCGCGCTCCGATCCTGGCGCGGATTAGCCTCTCCGCCTCCCGGTCGGCGACCGTGACGGGAGTATCGTCGGGTTTGAGCTCGGGAGCCATCACACCGGTCCGGAAGTAGCCAAGGGTGAGGCGACCGGCCTCGTAAGCGGTCTGCGCGGCGAAGTCCAGGTACTCTCGCAGGCTCACACCCGACACCATAGCACCGGGACTGCCCGACGACGATAGCCGCCTCCTTTGCCTTATAATCAACGCCGTTCGTCTGTCCTTCGGCAGGAAGGTGGTTAAGGCTTGGTCTTGATCGGCGCCACAGGCAGCGCGGTGGAGGATGTCTCCGCCGAACTGCTCGCGGTGGGCCTCTACAAGGGTGAGGCTCCGGAAGGATTGGGAGACGCCGCATCAGAGGTGGTCTCGAGTGGGGATTTCGTCGGCAATCTGGGCGACACATCCCTGCTGTACGGACAGGCACCACGTCTCCTGCTCGTCGGCCTCGGCGAGAGGGAGAGCTTCGACCTGGAGAGGCTGCGCCGCGCCTCCGCGACCGCCGCGAGGCGAGCCAGGGCCCTGAAGCTGCGCGAGGCTGCCTTCTCCCTGCCGCAGGACGTGGAGGTGCGCGAGGCGGCTCGGGCAGCGGCCGAGGGCGCGATCCTCGGGCTCTACCGCTTCGACCGGCACAAGAGCGGCGCCGAGAGCCACGAACTCGAGACCTTCTGGCTCGTCTCAGGAGAGCACGACCTCGAGCAAGCCATCGAAGGCACAGACGTTGGACAGAAGGCCGCGTCGGGCGCAGCCCTCGCCCGGGACCTCGCCAACGAGCCCTCCAACTTCGCGACACCTGCGTATCTCGCGGAGAAGGCGCGGGAGGTCTGCCAGAGGCACGGCATGCAGCTTACGGTGCTCGATCGAGCAGGCCTCGAAGAGGAGGGCCTCGCTGGCCTCTCGACCGTCGGCCGGTCGGCGTCAAACGAGCCGCGCTTCATAGTGCTGGAGCACACAAAAGGCGGTGACGCCGCCCCCATCGTCCTCGTCGGCAAGGCCGTTACCTTCGACTCGGGCGGCATCTCTATCAAGCCCTCGAGCGGGATGGAGGATATGAAGTTCGACATGAGTGGAGGCGCCGCGGTGCTTGGAGCGATGGAGGCACTCGGGGCCCTGGACCTCGCGCTCAACGTCGTCGCCCTCGTTCCGGCCACGGAGAATTTGCCCGGTGGCGACGCCTACAAGCCGGGCGATGTTCTCAAGCTGCACTCCGGCAAGACGGTCGAGATCGTCACGACCGACGCGGAGGGGCGCCTGATCCTCGCCGACGCCCTCTCTTACGCCCGGCGCTACGAGCCTGCGGCGGTTATAGACTGCGCGACCCTCACCGGCGCCTGCCACGTAGCCCTCGGGGACCACGCCTCCGGCCTCATGGGCAACGACGAGAACCTGATATCGGAGGTCAGGGCCGCGGGCGAGGCGGCCGGGGAGCGAGCCTGGCACCTCCCCCTCTTCGAAGAGTACACCGAGCAGATCAGGGGCGACGTCGCCGATATAAAGAACTCCGGCGGCCGCTACGGCGGCGCCCTGACGGCCGGCGCCTTCCTCAAGCAGTTCGCCGACTACCCCTGGGCACACTTGGACATCGCCGGCACCGCCTACGGCAAGAAGGGCAACGCCTACACTCCAAAGGGCGCGACCGGCGCCCCGACACGCCTCCTCGTAGAGTTCCTTCTGGGGAGGGTGTCATGATCCTCGAGACGTTGACCGTCGGACCATTTCAGGAGAACTGCTACGTGATCGGGGACGAGGCGGCGGGCGAAGGAGCCCTGATAGATCCCGGCGACGAGGCCACCCGCATCGCGCTCGCTGTGGAACGGACCAACCTGGAGATAGGCTGGATCATCATCACCCACGCGCATATCGACCACGTCGGGGCCGTCGCGGCTCTGGTTGACGAGTACGCCTGCCCGGTCCTGATGCACGCCGAGGCCGAGCCGATGCTAGGGCAGCTTCCGACCCAGGCGATGATGATGGGCCTCAGGTTCGGCAAGGTGCCAGCCGTGGACCGGCACATCGAGGACGATGAGGTGCTACAGGTCGGCGGCCTCGAACTCAAGGCTCTCTACACGCCTGGGCACGCGCCAGGCCATCTGGCCTTCTACCTCGAGAGCGAGAACCTCGTTCTGTCGGGCGACGCGCTCTTCGCGGGTGGTGTCGGGAGGACAGACCTCTTTGGCGGCGACATGGAGCTCCTTTTACGCAGCATCGACGAGAGGCTCATGACGCTGCCGGACGAGACGAGGGTGCTTCCCGGTCACGGTCCCGAGACGACGATCGGTAATGAGCGGGCGCACAACCCCTTCCTGGGAGGAGGGCTTCTTTGAGCGAGAGCGTCCGCAAGCACAGGGAGTCGTCGCCACAGTTCGTCCGGGTTGCCGTCCTCACCATAAGCGACACCCGTACACCCGAGACCGATACCGGCGGGGACACCATCGAGGAGCTGATGCGCAACGCTGGCCATGAGGTCGTCGGACGGGGCATCGTGAAAGACGACGCGGCGCGAATCAGGGCCGAGATAGTAGACCTGCTCGCCCGCTCCGACGTCGACGCCGTCATAACGACTGGCGGGACCGGCATCTCGGCCCGCGACACGACCTACGAGGTCGTGGAGCGCATGCTGGACAAGAAGCTCGATGGATTCGGGGAGATCTTCCGCGTGCTCTCCTACGAGGAGATAGGGGCGGCCGCTATCCTCAGCCGCGCGGTCGCCGGCGCCGTCGGCGCCAAGCTCGTCGCCTGCCTCCCCGGGTCGCGCAACGCCGTCAGGCTCGCGGTCGAGAAGCTCCTCGTACCGGAGATAGCCCACATAGTCTTCGAGCTGCATAAACACCAGGAGGGCAGTTGATGGAACGCGAACCACTCACCCCCGAGACCGAGACCCTCTGGCGCAGGCTCTGGGAGATCTGGCAGGACAACAACGAAGAAGACGTCATCCTCGACTCGCTGGTACTCGACGAGCTGGAGGATGAGATCCCCGAGCTCAGAGACCGCACAAAGACGGCCCTCGCCTACCTCCAGCGCGCCCGCTATATCCAGTACCGCACGGGCGTCGGCGAGGAGGGCCTCGAGCCGATCCTCTTCGACGTCTACGAACCGCGCTAGAGCGCATCGCAGAACCACTGACTACTCCTGCCTGGTTCGGCACGTCGCATTGCACGCGCCTCTCGATACGCCCACTTCAAGGGCCTTTCAGCTCAGCAGCGAGAAAGGCAAAATTGTGACAGGCGAGGCCCTGGAGAGGCGGGCACATGCTGATACGCTGCCTTGGGCAGCGTGTCGTTCATCAAGCGGGCGTTACGGACACCCTGTCGGCCCGCACCACGTAGCGGACGTACCAGTTGGGACCCATCGTCCAGTAGTCACCGTAGTCCTCGATGCACGTCTGCAGCGAGACCATGTCCCTGCCCGGTTCAGCGCTAGTCACCCACGTCTCGCTGGGCAACACCTCGAAGATCTCCGTCACCTCGTAGGTGTAGGTAGTCCCGTTGGCGTCGTAGAGGTAGATCTTGTCCCCATACCCCAGCAACGGCAGATTGTAGAACTGGTGGTCGCTCGCAGTGCCCGGCCAGCCCAGCCTGTGCGCCGAGATGTAGGTGTTGTGGTCCTTCTCCCAGGGGAACTTGGTCGAGGTCCGCTTGGCCGCGCCGTTGTCTAGCGCCGAGTGGGCGTCGGAGTTGGCGACGTAGTTGTCGTAGAGCCCGAGCTTGGGGATGGTCATCCACAGATCGTTGGTGGCAGGGGCCGGAATGGCGGGCTTATCCCCGTCCTCCTGCTTCCTGGCCTTATCAGCACTCTCCCGCGTCCCCTCCTCCCGAGGCGCCGCTTGCTCCTGCTGCCCGGCATCCTCGGATACGGCCTCGGGAGCGCCCCCGATCATGGGCACCGCTATCCTCTCTACCGATGCCGTATCGCTCGTCCCCCCAAACGGATCCAGGCGCAAGAATAACGTCACCCCAAGCACGATGATGACTAAAGACGCTAATAGGGCAAAGCCCGCCCGCTGACGCCTCTTCCTGAACTTTCGCATCTGCGACCGATTTCCCATGCGGCGGATTCTATCAGTAGATTTTCGGCGGCGGTAGGGGGTACGTCATAGATTTCTTAAGATTTGTGAAGAGCACAGGGTAGTGTGGTTCCCTGCGAACGCACACACCAGATATTCGGCGGCGGCAAGTTACGCTATCTGTGTGGAGTCTCTCGAGCGGCACAGGGAGCTGGTGCGCGGCTGTTCGCGATGAGTAGATTTTCGGCGTCGGCAGGCTCTCGGATGCGGTCGGCGGGACGTTCGAACAAGATGGGTTAGTATATGTTCCGCTCCCGCATCCTTCGGGGGCTTCGACGTGGTTGAGAACAGAGTCCGGCTCTCGCGCGCTCGCGGCGGTATT
>DASTQK010000077.1:0-3139 GCA_035761765.1 Rubrobacteraceae bacterium | reverse complement strand
GGCGCCCGTCGTCGGGTCGGGGTCCTGGCCGACATGGATGGCCCTCGTGGCGAACCTCATCTAATTCCCCTTGAAGACGCGGTAAGGTCTGCTCAGGTCCTCGGGGGTCGCTTCAGAGTTCGCGAGGACCCACTCGTCGTTGAAGACCTTCGAGACGTAGTTGCGGCCCGTATCGGGTAGCAACACGACCAACACGGCGCTCTGTGGCAAATCCTTGGCCGCCCGTACCGCGGCGACGACCGCCATCCCGCACGAGCCGCCGACAAAGAGACCCTCCTCGCGCATGAGATGTCTCGTCATCAAGAAAGACTCGCGGTCGTCCACCTGGATCACCTCGTCCACCACCTCGGGGTCGTAGTTGCCGGGGTAGAAGTCCTCCCCGACACCCTCGACGGCGTACTGGTGGACATCGTTAGGGTCGGAGAAGATAGAGCCCTCGGGGTCGGCGCCGACGATCTTCACCCCCGGGTTCTGCTCTTTCAAGAAGCGTCCCGTCCCTGTAATGGTCCCGCAAGTGCCCATGCCGGCGACGAAGTGGGTGATGCGTCCGCCGGTCTGCTCCCAGACCTCTGGGCCCGTCGTCTCGTAATGGGCCAGAGCGTTCGCCGGGTTCTCGTACTGGCCCGGCCTGAACCCGCCCGGTATCTCGCCTGCCAGCCTCTCGGCGACCGCGTAGTAGCTCTCGGGGTCATCCGGCGCCAGGGTCGGGGTCACGACCACCTCGGCGCCCAGAGCCTTCAGGAAATCCTGTTTATCCTTGCTCGTCTTGTCCGGCATCACGCAGATGCAGCGGTAGCCCTTGACCGCCGCCGCGAGCGCGAGGCCGGCCCCCGTGTTACCGCTCGTCGGTTCGACGATGGTCCCGCCCGGCTTCAGGAGCCCCTCCTTCTCGGCGACCTCGATCATCTTCACGGCGGGACGGTCTTTTACGGACCCGCCGGGGTTGAGGTACTCGATTTTGGCCAGCAGGCGGGCGCGGATTCCTTCGCCCCGCTCGATACGCGCGAGCCGGACCAGCGGCGTGTTTCCTACGGCGTCGATTACGTTCTCGAAGTAGTTCATGATGGGGCAGTATAATGCGCCCTGTGGAAAAGAGCGTCTGGGTAGGCGAGAAGGTGTCCGGGGAGGTCGAGCTGGCGATCTGGCACTCCGGGGATGGTCCCGGGCCCCTGATCTGCCTACACGGCATCACCGCCCAGCACCGCGCCTTTAGCGCCCTGGCAAGGACCCTGGCTCCGTCGCGTTCCATCGTCGGCGTCGACCTGCGGGGCCGTGGAGACTCGGAGAAACCGGAATCGGGGTACGGGCTCGAGGCCCACGCGCGCGACGTGGTCCGCATCCTCGACCACCTCGGGTTGCAAGACGCCGTGATCTGCGGCCACTCCATGGGCGGCTTCGTCGCCCTGATGTCCGCTATCTCGTACCCGGATCGCGTTCGCGCCATCGTCCTCCTCGATAGCGGCTGGCCCCGCGTCGAAGTCGACCCCGAAGAGATGTCCGAGGAGCAAAAGGGGGAGGCTGCAGCCATCGAGAAGGGTCTCGAGAGGGCCTTCCGTCGCCTCGACATGACCTTCGAGAGCCCGGAAGCCTACCTGGATTTCTGGTTCCCCGACCAGGGCCTGACGCTCGACGACCTCCCGCCCGACCTCGCCGACTACTACCTCTACGATCTCGAGAAGGTCGAGGGCGGGTACCGGCCCAAAGCGTCGCGTGCTGCTGCCGAAGAGGACTCCCTCTCCGTCTCCTCCGAAGCCCCGACACTGGATGAGCTGCGGAACGTAAGTTGCCCGGTGGCGCTCGTGCGCGCTTCTGAGGGCTTCTTTCCCGGCAGCGATCCTCTCGTCTCCGACGACACAAGGGACGTGATAGCCGGGGTCCTGGACCTTCGCTCGGATGCCCTCGTCGAGGGGGCGACCCACTACACGATGCTGTGGCCGGAGCACGTGCCGCGGTGGACCGGCGTTCTCGGCGACGACGGCTGGCTTCGATAAAGCACGCGTCCGTACGTCGGCTCGGATCGCAGCGGCCTGTGCGCCAGACGGACCTCGTGCTTACGATCGCGTACCGTGCCGAGCGTCTAGAATTGGCCAGGGTACGGAACCTCTTGGAGGCAGCGAGATGACGAGCGGAAATATCCAGATGGGCCCTGACCCGGACAGTGTCCTCGGGGCCCTGAGAGAACTCCTGCGCGAAGATCCCGCAGCCCGCCAGCGGTCCGCCGAGGAGGTGTCCAGGGAGTTGGTCCGAGGCGGTCACCTGCAAGAAGTGCCCGATCCCGTGCTTGTGGCGGAGATGATCGAGAGTCTCGAGGCCGAGGAGGATAGCGTGCACGTCGACGAGATGTCGGGGGAGGGAGAGCCCACGTGAGCGGGGAGGTTGGACCTCTGAGGTCCGTCGTGGAGCGGCTGATGGAGGCTCAAAGGGAGGCCCTCGAGGTTACGAACCAGGCGCTGGACGCCGAGGGTGAGGAGGAGTACCAGGGGGCCGGAGATCGTCTTGAGGGCGCTCTGGTGGACGTGCGGGATATCCTGGAAGGTGCCCTGGAGGACTCTCAGGATATGCTGGGGAACGAGGCGTAGAACCGGCGAGGAGCCAGAGGACCGTTCCCCGGCTGCGAGTTTCGGCGCTGGCCTGCGTACGCCGCGACGTGCCTGTCTTTGCGAGCCCGGCGCCAACATCGGCGTCCCTACCGGGAGGGCAGCAGGCTGCTCGTACTGGATGTAGATCCCGGCGGCGGGGGCTTCGTCCTTGCGAATCCTGATGCCCCTGGCCGAAGAGCGATGCCTCCGTCTTGAGAGCCTGCCAACCTCCACGCGCCACGTTATGGTGGACCACGCAACGGTCGAGCGCCAGAATGGGATGCGCTCGACCAGGTGCCCCGGTTAACCCCTTAACTGCAGGTGAGCTCGTAAGAGGCGATAATACGATCGTCGTGGCGCTAGCGCTGATGATAGGGACGTTGGTACGTCCGGTAGTAGGAGGAAGAGACCTTTGACGATGGAGCTATGGCAGTTCGTGGGCGCCGCGGGAGCGTTCGCCGTCGTTGCCTTTCTCTGGTACCGCGTCGTCTACCTGCCCGGCCGTACCCTCGAGCGCTGGGAGGACAGACGTCCGGGTCGCCGCGACAGGCGCGACTGAC
>DASTQK010000076.1:0-7674 GCA_035761765.1 Rubrobacteraceae bacterium | reverse complement strand
CCTCGCCAAGGGCCTCACGAGCGGGTATCTGCCGATGGGCGGCGTCGTCGTAAACGAGAAGATAATCGAAACGCTCAGGAAGAACGCGCCGATGTTCATGCACGGCTCGACCTTCGGGGGGCATCCGGTATCCAGCGCGGTGGCGCTGGAGAACATCCGCATCATCGAGCGAGAGAAGCTGCTGGAGAACGTCCGCAACCTGGAGGGGTACTTCGAGAGCGAGCTGAGAAGGATGGCCGAGGATCATCCAATCGTCAAAGAGATCCGGGGGATGGGCTTCTTCTGGGCTGTCGATCTCACTCCCGAGAGGGCCGACGGGACGCCGCTGGAGGGCGATGAGTACCAGAGGTACTTCAAGGGCGTCGTCTCGCACAAGCTTCTGGAGGGTGGGCTCATCTGCCGCTTCGACGACAAGGGCGACCCTGTCATACAGTACTCTCCGGCGCTCGTCGCCGACAAGGAGGTTCTGGGCCGGATCGCGGAGATAACCGACGGCGCTCTGACCGAGCTCGAGCGCGAGCTCGGCTACCGGAGCTAGGATGAGTGAATCGGAGAGTCCCGGCGTCATCGCGGCCGGAGCGGGATCCTCCGGCCCGGCCGCGCACGAACCTCACGGCCCGGGCCTCGAGGTTCTGCTGGCGGAGGCTCGCGATGGGAGCCGTGAAGCAACAGGGGGCAAGAGTTGACCCGCACCCTTGGTCCGCAGAAGAGCAGCCGCTCCCGAGTCAAGGATTATGGTTCCTACAGCTTCTGGCTGGAGACGGCCGGTGAAAAGCTCGCCCCGAGGCCGTCGCTGCGGGGCATGGCCGAGGCTGACGTGGCGATCCTGGGGGCGGGCTTCACGGGGCTGTGGACGGCCTATTACCTGCTCAAGCACGAGCCTTCGCTGCGCGTGGTGGTGCTGGAGGCCGAGATAGCCGGCTTCGGAGCCTCGAGCCGCAACGGCGCCTGGTGCAACTCGGCCTTCCCGGTCAGCCCCGCCGAGCTCGCTCGGCGCTTCGGGAGTGAGGCCGCGCGGCAGCTCCTGCTCGAGATGAGAGGCGCGGTCGAGGAGGTGGGCAGGGTCGCCGCGGCGGAGGGTATCGACGCCCAATACTTCCGCGGCGGGCAGCTCCGCGTCGCCCGCGGACCGAGCCAGCTACCGGGCATAGGGGCAAGCTACGAGACCCTCCGTGCGCTGGGGCTCGACGATGGCCTCCGGTTGCTCAACGCAGAGGAGACCGCGAGGCGCATCCGGATCACGGGCGTCGTGGGAGCGCTTTACAGCCCGTATTGTGCGACCATCCACCCCGCGCGGCTCGTGCGCGGGCTCGCCCGGGCCGTCGAGCGACTCGGCGGCGAGATCTTCGAGCATACCCCCGTCAAGGACTACGAGGGCGGCGCCAGCCCGAGACTGGTGACGAGCACAGGCGGGGTACGCGCGCGGACGGTCGTGCTCGCGGGCGAGGCCTACCTCGCGCGCCTGCGCAAGCTGCACCGTCAGGTCCTGCCCATCTACTCCCTCATCGTTCTCACAGAGCCCCTCTCCGAGCCGCGGTGGGCCGAGATCGGTTGGGAGGGCCGCGAGTGCGTAGGGTCCAACCGCTACACCGTAGACTACCTTTCGCGCACCGCTGACGGGCGCATACTGTTCGGGGGCCGTGGGGCGCCCTACTACTACGGCTCGCGCATTAAAGACGAGTACGACCGGCACGATCCCACCCACGAGATGCTGCGCCGCACGGTGAGGCAGTGGTTCCCCTCCCTCGAAGGCGTGCGGTTCACCCACGCGTGGGGAGGCGCCCTGGCCATGCCACGAGACTGGATGCCGACGATGTCCTACGACCCCAAGAGCGGGATCGCGACCGCGCACGGCTACACGGGGCAGGGGGTCGCTACCTCCAACCTCTCCGGCCGGACCCTGGCCGACCTGATCCTCGGTCGCGATACTACGATAACCAGCCTGCCCACCGTCAACCACAAGCCACCCCGTTGGGAGCCCGAACCGTTGCGCTGGTTGGGCACCAGGTTCGTGCAGCGCGGCATGATGAGGGTGGACGATCGCGCCGAGCGGACCGGCGAGCCTCCGACGGGCAAGACACTCGCCGAGCGGCTCGGCAAACACTGAATGAGCGAGCCCAAAGAGGTAGAATACCAAGACAGGAGGGTAAGGGGTTGGAAGAGAAGATCAGGGAAGGCCCGCAGGAGGGGGCCCCCGGGAGAGAACGTCCCGTAGCCGTGCGGCTCTCCAACGTGACCAAGAGCTTCGGGGAGTTCATGGCCGTCGACGACCTCACGCTCGACATCCAGGAGGGCGAGTTCTTCTCGCTCCTGGGGCCCTCGGGGTGCGGCAAGACGACGACGCTGCGCATGATCGCCGGCTTCGAGGAACCTACGCGCGGCGAGATCTCCGTCGCGGGGCAGCCGGTGCACGGGGTTCCTCCGTACAATCGTCCCGTTAACACCGTCTTTCAGTCCTACGCCATCTTCCCCCACCTCAACGTCTTCGACAACGTCGCCTTCGGTTTAAGGAGGAGCGGGGTCAGGGGGGAGGAGCTGAGTAGGAGGGTGGCGGAGGCCTGCGAGATGGTACAGCTCTCGGGTTTCGAGAAGCGCAAGCCCAGCGCGCTCTCCGGAGGACAGCAGCAGCGAGTCGCCCTCGCCCGCGCGCTCGTCAACCGCCCGAAGGTGCTGCTGCTCGACGAGCCATTGGGGGCGCTGGACCTCAAACTGCGCAAGGAGATGCAGCTCGAGCTAAAGAGCCTGCAGCACGAAGTAGGCATCACCTTCGTCTACGTCACCCACGACCAGGAGGAGGCGCTCACGATGAGCGACCGGATTGCGGTGATGAACGAGGGCAGGGTACAGCAGGTCGCCGACCCCACAACCCTCTACGAGCTCCCCAAGAACCGCTTCGTCGCCAACTTTATCGGGCAGACCAACGTCTTCTCCGGAACGGTCGAGTCGGTTGACGCACAGCGGGTGACGCTACGCACCCGCGCAGGGACGAAAGTAGAGGCCGTGGCGCCGGGGCAAGACATAGTGGAGGTCGGCGTCGAGGCCGAGGCCGCGGTCAGGCCCGAGAAGGTCAGGTTCGGGGACGCCGGCGACAACGTCGTCCCCGTTCGGATCAGGCAGATCGTCTATCTCGGGGTCAGCACCCAGTACATCGCCGAGCTCCTCGAAGGGGGAACGCTCATACTCTACCAGCAGAACGTCCAGGACCCCGGCGGCCCTGGCGTGGGAGAAGAGGTCCCAATCGCCTGGGACGCCCAGAACTGTGTGGTGTTTGGAGGTTAGTCATGCACAGAGATGCGAGGATCAGCCGGGGCAGGTTCCTCAAGGTCATGGGGGCCGCCAGCGTGGCCGGCTCGACGCTCTCCATCCTGGCCTGCCAGCCCAACACGACGGCGCAGGGCGGTGGCGGAGGGGGCGGTCCCGAAGAGAAAAAGCTCAACCTCTATAACTGGTCGGACTACGTCGCCAAGAGCACCATCCCTAACTTCGAGAAACAGACCGGCATCCAGGTCACGCAGGACTTTTATTCCTCCAATGAGGAGCTCTTGGCCAAGCTCCAGGCCGGAGGTACCGGCTACGACGTAATCGTGCCGAGCGACTACATGGTCGAGATCATGATCAAGAGCGACGTTCTCGAGCCGTTGGATAAGTCCAAGATCCCCAACTTCAAGAACATCGGCGAGCAATTCAAGGGCCTCCCCTACGACCCCGACAACGAGTACAGCGTCCCCTACCAGTGGGGGACCACGGGCATCCTCTACAACAAGAAAGAGGTCGGGGAAATAGACAGCTGGGACCCCATGTGGAACCCGGAGTTCAAGGGCAAGATCGGGATGCTCAACGACGAGCGAGAGACCCCCGGCGCCGCCCTTTACCGCCTCGGTTACTCCGTAAATGCCACCGACCCCAACCAGCTGGACGAGGCTGAGGCGGCGCTCAAGGAGCAGAAGCCCCTCGTGCGCGGCTACTTCGACTCGACCCAGATCCGGCCGCTGGTACAGAACGGCGACCTTCTGCTCGGGCATGTCTTCTCGGGGGACGCGTTCCTGGTTCTCGGGGGAAACCCGGACCTCGACTACGCCGTTCCCAAACCGGCGGCGACTCGCTGGACGGACAACATGTCTATACCGAAAGGTGCGCTGCAGCCGGACAACGCCCACAAGTTCATAAACTACATCCTCAGCGCAAAAGCCGGAGCAGCCCTCTCTAACTATACCTATTACAACACACCCAATGAGGCCGCGCTCCCGATGATCGACGACGCGCTCAAGAAGCTTCCAGGCTATAGTCTGGCGCCCGAGGTATATGAACGGTTGCAGATCATCGAGGACGTGGGTGAGGCGACCCGCCTGTACTCAGACCTCTGGACCGAAGTAAAGAGCGCCTAGCATGGGTGAAGGCAAAGGACGCGTCTGGAGCCTCAGGCTCGCGGGCCTGCTCGCTCCCGCAACCTTTTGGCTCGGGCTCTTTTTCCTGGTGCCGCTGCTCTTTATCCTGGCGTACTCGTTCGGGACCAGCGGCGTCTACGGCGGCATAACGCTCGGCTTCAATCCGGGCAACTACCTCAAGGTCTTCGACCCGCTGTACCTGGAGATCGTGGGCCGCACGTTCGTCATAGCATTCCTCAATACCTTCTTGTGCCTGGTCCTAGGCTACCCTCTGGCATACTTCATCGTCTTCAAGGGGGGCAGGCGGAAGAGCATCCTGATCCTACTGGTCATGATCCCGTTCTGGACCAGCCTACTCCTGAGGGTCTACGCCTGGGTGGTCATCCTGGGCGGAAACGGTATAGCCAACCGTACACTGCAGTTCCTCGGGATCACGGACGGTCCCATAAACTTGATCTTCACGCCGCAGGCGGTGCTTATGGGTATGGTTTACTCGTACCTGCCATTCATGATCCTGCCACTCTACGCCGCTCTAGAGAAGTTCGACGTCAGCCTGAAGGAGGCGGCCCAGGACCTCGGGGCGACCAGCTGGCAGACCTTCTGGCGGGTGACCTTTCCCCTTAGTATGCCGGGGGTCATAGCCGGCAGCATCCTGGTGTTCATCCCGTCGGCCGGTGAGTTCGTCATCCCAGACCTGCTCGGCGGTGCGCGGACCGTGATGGTTGGCAACCTGATCCAGCAGCAGTTTCTGGCCGCTCGCGACTGGGCTTTTGGCAGTGCCCTGGCGATGATGCTCGCGGCCTTGCTGGTTGGGGCGATCATGTTCTACGTCCGTAAGGTGGGGGCCGAGAAGCTGGAGGAGGTGTAGAGCGGTGGACGAGTCGAAGGGTGGTCCCCTCTACAAGGGCTTGGGCAAGGTTACCGACCGGGCGCTTCTCCTGTTCGCGGCCCTCATGTATGTGTTCCTCTACGCGCCCATACTGGTACTGGTGTTCTTCTCGTTCAACTCCAGCCGGAGCACCCAGGTCTGGACCGGCTTCTCCATGGAGTGGTTCGGGAAGCTCCTCCAGGACCAGTCGGTCCTCGAGGCATTCCGCGCCACCATGATAGTGGGCGTGACGGCCACGGCCATCTCCACGGTCATCGGCACGCTCACCGCGCTCGCCCTCACCCGCCACCATTTCCGGGGCAAAACCTTCACCGACTCGGTGATCTACGCCAATACCGTGATGCCGGAGATAGTCGTCGGGGTGAGCCTGCTCGTCTTCTTCGTGGCAGCCGGCCTCCAGCTCGGGATCACGACCATAATCATCGCGCACGTTGCATTCTGCATCTCCTTCGTGACCATCGTGGTGCGGGCACGCCTCGCGGGGATGGACCGCTCAGTCGAGGAGGCGGCCCAGGACCTCGGGGCGACCCCCGTGCAGACGTTCTTAAGGGTGACGCTCCCCCTGATACTGCCCGGCGTCATGGCCGGGGCACTGCTCGCATTCTCGCTCTCGTTCGACGACTTCGTCATAACGTTCTTCGTCGCGGGGGTGGGATCGAGCACGCTGCCACTCAAGATCTACTCCATGATCAAGTTCGGCGTGAGCCCCGTCATCAACGCGCTCTCGACGGTGGTACTCGTCGTCACTATGGTCCTGATCTTCGGCGGAAGCCGCATCTTCATGAGGAAAGAGAACGTCTAGGGCTTTGGACGATGGAGAGGTGGAGAGCGCGGAGGCCGCCGGTGGCATCGGAGGAGACCCCCTGTCTCGTGGTCGGAGACTACGGCAAGGGGTCTCTTGGGAGCGCGTTCCCGGGCTCGACGCCGCACGAGCTGCCGCACGGCTCGGAGGTGCTGAGCGTGACCGACCGGGGGAGGGCAACTTGACGACCGTTCGCCCGGTCCGGGAAGAGGACCGCGACGGCTGGCTACCCCTCTGGCACGGCTACAACGCCTTCTACCGCAACGATCCGCCGGAGGAGGTAACGCAGGCGACTTTCCGGCGCCTGTGCGAGGGGACGGACGGGCTCTTCGGTCTGGTCGCGCAGGAGGACGAAGGCCGGCTCGTCGGTCTGGCTCACCTCGTTTTCCACCCCTCAACGTGGACGACGGCAAGCTACTGTTACCTGGAGGATCTGTTCGTGGTGCGGGAGGGACGCGGCTCGGGGGCGGGGCGAGCCCTGATCGAGGGCGCCTACGCCGAGGCTGACCGGCGCGGCGCCGACCGCGTCTACTGGCACACCCAGCAGTACAACGCGCCGGCCCGCTCGCTCTACGATGTGGTGGGCCACGCCACGTCGTTCGTGGTCTACGAGAGGTAAATGGAGGAGAGATGACCGACAACGGACGCCTGAGCGTCGTAAACCCGGCCACCGAGGAGAGCATAGAGGAGATAGTCACAACATCCCGCGAGGATCTCGACAGGGCCGCGGAAAAGGCCCGGCGCGCCTTCGCCGAGTGGCGCAGCTTCGCCGGCCTCGATCGCGCCGAACTCTTCCACGAGCTGGCGAGCAATCTGCGCGACCACGCCGACGAGCTCGCGGAGATCATGACGCGTGAGGGTGGCAAGCCCCTTATCGAGAACCACGACGAGGTCACCTGGACGGCGGCCTGCTTCGACTACTACGGCGAGATAGCCCGCGATAACGTCGGCTACCTCCCCGCCCCCATCGAGCCCCAGCAGCTCGCGCTGGTAATAAAGGAACCCGTCGGTACCGTCGCCTGCATCGTTCCCTGGAACTACCCTCTTCTACTGGCGGCCTGGAAGGTCGCCCCTGCTCTGGCCGCCGGGAACGCCGTGATCCTGAAACCCTCCGAGGAGACGCCGCTGGCGACACGCCGGATGGCCGAGCTGATCGAGGACCTCCCCGAAGGGCTGGTGCAGATAGTCTACGGAGCAGGCGAGGTCGGAGAGATGCTGGTCAGGCACCCGGGCGTGGACATGGTGGCGTTCACCGGGAGCCAGGAGACGGGACGCAAGGTCGGGGCGGCCGCTGCGGAGCGCCTGATCCCCGCCAACCTCGAGCTGGGAGGGAAGGATCCTTTTATCGTCTGCGACGACGTGGATGTAGAGGTGGCGGCACAGGGCGCCGTGTGGGCCGCGTGCCTGAACGCAGGGCAGGTCTGCACGTCCTCCGAGCGCTTCTACGTGATGAAAGGCATCGCCGACGACTTCGTCGAGGCGTCCAAGAGCTACGTGGAGAGCCTGCACGTAGGCGACCCGATGGACGAGAGGACCGACATCGGGCCCATGATCAACGAGAAGGGGCGTGGGAAGGTCGAGCGCCACGTCGGGGAGGC
>DASTQK010000075.1:0-10796 GCA_035761765.1 Rubrobacteraceae bacterium | reverse complement strand
GAAGTGCCCGCGCCCTGTCACCACGCGCGTCGTGAAGCCGCATCAGCAAACGGTACGTCTCCTCGCGCAGCGGGTCATGCCGCAGGAGCCGCTCGGCGAAAGGGATCGCCCGGGCGTGGTCGCCGCGCTCCTCGAGAAGCGCGGCCAGGCGCTCGAGGACGTGTAAGTAGCGCTGGCGAAGCCGCTCGCGCTCTTCGAAGAGCCACTCATCGTAGGACCCCTCGAGAAGGTCCCCCGTGTACAGCTCGACGACCTCGCGCAGCGCCGCGAGGCCACCGTCTGCGGCTTCTCTCTCTGCCTGCCAGAGCGACTCCTCGAAGGCAGCCACGTCGAGCCAGAATGGAGCGTCCGTCCGCCACTGGAGCGTCCGCGGCGTCACGTCGAGGAACCGGTCAGCCTCCGGAAGGGCGCGTCGGAGGTTGTGGAGCACGTGGCGGAGGTTCGTCCGCGCCTGTGACTCGGTCGAATCGGGCCAAAGAAGGAAAGCGAGACGCCGCCTGGGCTGGGGTGCTTCTCTGTGGAGGAGGAGGTAGGCAAGCAGCGATGCGGCGCGCGCGGACTCGAGCGGAGGCAGGGAGGTCTCGTCAAAGCGAAGGTCGAGCTCGCCAAAGAGCCGGATGCGGAGAGTCGGTGACTCCATGCGGATGGTTCCCTCGCGCCCGACCTCGAAGCCCCCGGTGGGATTGCCGTTCAGATCGCGCTGTCCAGACGCGTCGATCATCGCGCTTACCTTCGCGCCCCGCTTAGTCTAGATCGCCTGCGAGCGAGCCAACGTCCATGCTACTACGGTAGCAGATTGCAGAATACTATCGCATCCCCCAGATTGCGTATTCCCTCTCGACCCAGAGCCTTCGCAGCTCGACCGGCGCAACGCTATCGGGGTCGTGGAACTAGGCCAGATCACCCACGCCGCAGGGAGGGGCGACCAGCCCGTATGCACGCTTTTTGCCGGACCTGAGCATCGGATGCGCCCGCTCGACTCTTACCCGTCTGGCGCCTTCTCAAGCCTGCTCGCCAAGCTGTAGGAGCGCGGCTCTCAACTCCTCGGCCATCCCGCTATGGCCGTGCTTCTCGGCCTGCCGAATGCCTGTATCGTACGCCCTACGCGCCTCGTCCTGGCGCCCCAGCCGCCGCAGGACCTCGCCGAGCCGTCCCCAGGCGTTGCCCTCGTCCTCGTGGGTCGCGAGGTAGCGCTCGAGCACCGCGGCCTCGTCGTCGTGGCGCCCGGCCTTCCGGTATTCGTTGGCCAGAGCGAGCAACCCGGTCGGGTTGTCCGGGTTGTCTGCCAGCATCCGCTCGAAGTAGTCGATCCTGTCCTCCACCATGCCTCCCGTGAGCCTCGCGTGCTGTGCAGGTCAGTATACGGTGCGAGGATGGCCCCGAGGGCCTACCCTTCCCTCCCCTCGACGATCGTGTAGAGCGGGCGCCCTTCTCTGGCCCAGGCGACCACGTTCCGGGCAGCCTTGGTGCGCGCCTCTTCCTGCGCCTCGAGCGAGAAAAAAGCGGCGTGGGGGGTCAATATGACGTCGGGGTTGCCGAGGAGAGGATGGTCCGCGGGCGGGGGCTCTTGCGGGAGGACGTCGAGCGCTGCCCCCGCGAGCGGGCCCTCCTCGAGCGCCCAGAGCAGGTCGTCCATCACGACCAGGCCGCCGCGGGCCGTGTTGACCAGGTAGCCGCCCTCGGGCATACGTTCGAGCAGGTGGCGGTCCACAAGGTCCCTGGTCTCCGCGTTGAGCGGCGCGTGCAGCGAGACCAGGAAGCTCTCGGAGAACACCTCCTCGAGGCTCGCTGGCTCCACCGCTTCAGGCCAGGTGTCGAGGTACGGATCGCATCCCAGCGTCCTGCCGAACCAGGGGCCCGCCCGCCGCGCGAAGGTGCCGCCGATGCGCCCCACCCCCACCACGCCTAGAGTGAGGTTCCCGAGCCTGTGCAGCGAGCCCGTCGATTGGGGGTGCCAGCGGCCGCTCCGCACTCCGCGGTCGTAGAGTGGCAGGTGCCTCAGGAGGGCCAAGGCCATCGAGAGGGCGTGCGCCGCTACCTCCTCGGTGCCGTAGTCCGGGACGTTCGCCACCCACACCCCGCGCTCGCCTGCTGCTTCGACGTCCACGACGTCGTAGCCGACCCCGTAGCGGCCCACCATGCGCAGCTCTGGCAGCTCGTCCATGACCCTTGCGGTGATAGGGGCGAAGTGCGTCAGCAGCGCCGAGACCCCGCGGCCGGCCTCGATCACGTCCCCCTCCGTGCGGCACTGCGCCTCCACCACCTCGAGCCCGGCTTCCCCGAGGACGCGGCGTTCTATGTCCAGGTCAGGGTAGTTGAAGTCGGCTATGAGAACTTTCAACGTCAGATCACCTCGTTTCAGCCCGCTCCGGGCTGTCGGCGTACTACCTCGAATGGCTCTCGCTTTCAGCTCTTGCACGCATATACCAGCTGGGAGCCTGCGAAGCCTGGGCGTGCTGGATTACGTTAGTATAAGCCTTATGGAGAAGTCCAGACGCTTCGAGACCCGCGCCGTCCACTCCGGCGAGCGCCGTGGTGGTCGCGACGAGCACGGGCCCTTCTCCCCGATCTCGACCCCCATCTACGCTTCGACCACGTTCTCCCACCCGGACATAGAGACCACCGACCGCATCCTGGGCGGCGAAGAGCGGGGTTACAGCTATGCCCGCTACGACAACCCGACGGTCGTGGCCTTCGAGGAGGCGCTCACCTCGCTCGAGGCCCCGGCTGGCGGTGCCCGCGCCTTCGCTTTCGCCTCGGGGATGTCCGCGATGCACGCCGCCTTGACGGCGGCGGAACTCGGCCCCGGTGCCACGGTGCTGGCCGCCGAGCAGCTCTACGGCTCGACGGCCACGCTTCTCGTCCAGATCTTCGGCACTCTAGGGGTCGAGGTCCGGTTCGTTGACGCCTACGACCTCGGGGCGGTCGAGGAGAAGGTCGCCCAGCTCGAGCCGCGCGTCGTCGTCGTCGAGACCATCTCCAACCCCCTACTCAGGGTCGCCGACACGGAGGGGATAGCAGATATCACCCGCGCGAGCGGGGCCGCGCTCGTGGTCGACAACACCTTCGGCACCCCCTGTCTGCAGCGCCCGCTCGCGCTCGGGGCCGACCTGGTGGTGCACAGCGCCACCAAGTACCTCTCCGGCCACGGCGACCTCACCGCCGGGGTCGTCGCAGCGGGCCCTCCCTACGACGGGGCTCTGGAGAGCATCCGCAAGCTCGTCGGCGGGACTCTAGGCCCCTTCGAAGCCTGGCTCGCACACCGCGGGCTCAAGACTTTGCCGCTCAGGATCGGCCGCCAGAGCGAGAACGCGAGGATTGTCTCTGCCCGACTCGCCAAGCACTCCGGGGTCGCCAAGGTCCACCACCCGGCCCTCGAAGACCACCCGGATCGCGAGGTCGCCAGCCACGCGCTCTCGGACACCGGGGGTCTCGTCTCCTTCGAGCTTGAGGCCGAAGGAAGGGAGGCGGCCTACGCGTTCCTGAACGCGCTCGAGCTCTGCGTCAAGGCCCCGAGCCTCGGGGACATCTACACCCTGGCCATACACCCCGCGACGTCTTCGCACAGGGAGCTCTCGCCCTCGCGCCGCGAGCGGCTCGGGGTGAGGGAGAACCTCATCCGGCTCTCTGTGGGTATCGAGCACCCTGAGGACATCATCTCCGACCTCGAGCAGGCGCTAGAAAGCCTTTAGGTCACACAAAGATATCCAGCGGGAGCAGCGCGCTCACCAGCAGATTGGGCACATCCACCGTCTGGCTGATGCGCAGGTCCACCGCCACGCTGCACAGCGCGTATGCCTGCTGGCGGTCGAAGCCCCGCGTCTCTAGATGGTCGATCATGTTCAGCAGCGCGTTCTTGGCGGAGAGGCTCAGGTCCTCGCTCTCGTTGGTGCCGTCCTTACCCACGCCGATACCCGTGGTGGCAAAGAACCGGCGCGGCACGGCCAGCTCCGGCTGGGTGAAGTAATCATCCCGGAAGAACTGCAAATCCTGGATGCCCCGCCTTTCGGCCTCGCCCTTCCTGATCCCGAAGCTCAGATGAACGCGCGACCTCATCTCTATCGCCGTCCCGCAGGCCTCGCAGTCGCCCTGGGCGAAGTGCACGTCACCGGTCGAGACCAGGCCGCCCTCTGTATGCACCGGCAGCAAGACTGTGGTTCCCGGGCTGATCTGCTTGATGTCTATGTTCCCGGCGTTCTCGCGCGGCGGAACAGTTCTCAGGGCCTCCCGGGCAACCGCCTCGTCTGACGGCACGGCGCCGTCCGGGTCGGGCGGTAGGGCGAATCCTCCTCGCTCTGCCAGTGCGGTCTCTCTCTCGGTAGCGCGCTGGCGTAGCCCGGCGCTCGGGGCCAGCCCAAGGACACCCGGGTGCGGGTTGCAGCGGATGCGTACGCCCGGCAGTTGCTCGGACTCCGCGTACTCGTTGCCGTGCAGCCGCCAGTGGACGATAAAGGGGTCCGGGAACTCGTCGCGCAGAAATCCGAAGCCCGGCACCTCTACCGTGTAGCCCCACTGCTCCCACGGGTCCGCCTCGATGGCCACCAGCCGGACTTCAAGCAGGTCGCCCGGTGCTGCTCCCTTGACGAAGACTGGTCCCGTGAGGGGATGGACCGGCCCCAGGCTTATGTTCCCTATGTCTTCCGCCGTCGAATGGCTGTTGAGCTGTCCGTCGAAGGCGTCGCGCGTCTCGTAGACGACGGTGTCGCCCGGGTCGACCTCTACTACCGGCTCTATGGCTTCGTGCCAGCGATTGTGGCCAATCCCTGGCTCCTCGGCAAGCGGTTTGAACGGGTCTATGCTTATCACATGCTCCCGGGGCATCCCTCTCCTCCTTCACCTGTGTAGCAGTCCGTACTGTAGCAAAATGGTTCCGTACGCGACGGCCAGAGGCTCGAACCAGGCCACACGGTGACGTATCGTTGCGGTGGTAGCACAATTACGACCGCGAAACACTTGCGCGGCCAGAAGCGAACCCGACAAGAGGAGGCAAGATGCCGGCACCCGAAGCTCTCGCTTTCGACATGTACGGCACGCTGGTAGATCCGGTCGGCATCGGCAAGCAGCTGGAGAAGTATCTCCCGGAACAGGCGCAGCGCCTGGCCGAGGTGTGGCGCCAGAAGCAGCTTGAGTACACGTTCCGCCTCGCCGCGATGGAGGCATACGAGGACTTCGAGCAGGTCACGCGCAAGGCCCTGGACTACGCGCTCGCCGCTGTCGGGCAAGAGCTCACCTCAGAGCAGAGAGACGCGCTCATAGCGCGATACAACGACCTCGAGCGATTCCCCGACGTCGAACCTGGCCTCGAGCGCTTGAAGGAGACCGGGCACACGATGATCGTCTTCTCCAACGGAGCTCCGCACATGCTCGAGGCGCTAATGGACGCGGCAAAGCTCCGCCCGTACTTCCAGGGCTTCGTGAGCGTTGACGAGGTAAAGACCTACAAACCCTCCCCGAAGACGTACCACCACGCCGCACGGCGGCTGGGGCGGCCGGCCTCGGAGGTCATGCTCGTCTCCTCGAACCCGTTCGACGACATCGGGGCGCAGAGAGCCGGCATGCAAGCCGCGTGGGTAGACCGCTCAGGCGGCCTCTTCGACACGCTCGGCTCACCTCCGGAGATCATCGTCGGAACGCTCACGGAGCTGGCGTACGCTCTGGAGTAAGCCATGAACCACCTCGTTCTCCTGGGAGATTCTATCTTCGACAACGCCGCCTACACGTCTGGCGCGCCCGACGTCGTGCACCAGGTAAGGCAGCGGCTACCGCCAGGCTGGAGGGCGACGCTCAGGGCCGTGGACGGGGCTACGACAGAGAGCGTCGAGATCGCAAGCGCGGTCGTGGAGAAGATAGAACGCGGATCCGATAGCGGCCGGATGGCAGCGTTCTAGAGCTGCTCTGCCAGCACCTCCGGCTCTGTCGCCGGCATCTGGCAGGCGTAGCCCTCGCAGACGTAGGCTGTCGCCTTGGCGTCGCGCGCGGGTCGGTTGGCCAGGAGCGGCACGAGGCCCGCGGGCTCCTCGTCCTCCGGGGCGCGGCCCGTGACGACCTTGTTCGGCAGGTAGCGAGCGTAGACGACGTCTACGAGGGCCCGCGTATCGGGGGAGTCCGGGTCGCCGACGATGGCGACCTCGCGCGGGCGCGAGAGGTAGAAGTCCAGCGCGGCCAGCAGGCGGCCGAACCCGCCCGGCAACTTCTCCATGCCGCCGCTGAGCTCCTCGAGGATGGTCTCGGCGCGGGCGCGGTAGTCCTCCCGGTCGAGGATGAGGGCGAGCCTCAAGAGTACCTCGGTGGCCACCGAGTTGCCGGAGGGTGCGGCGCTGTCGTAGACGTCGCGCGGGCGGGTGACGAGCTCCTCGTGGTCGGCCGGGGTGTCGTAGAAGGCCCTCCTCTCCTCGTCCCAGAAAAGCTCCAGGACGGCGTCGCAGAGGGCCTCGGCCTCCTCGAGCCAGCGCGTCTCGAAGGTCGCCTCATACAACGCAACGAGGCCGTCGGCGACCATCGCGTAGTCCTCGAGGTAGCCGTTGAAGCGGGCCCGGCCGTCCTTGTAAGAGCGGTGCAACCGCCCGCCGGAGCGCAGCCTCTCGAGCAGGAAAGCGGCGTTCCTCCGGGCGGTCTCGCGGTAGTCCTCGCGGTCGAGGACCCGGGCGGCCAGGGCGAAGGAGCGGAGCATGAGGCCGTTCCAGGCAGCTAGCACCTTCTCGTCGCGGGCGGGCCTGATGCGCTCTTCACGCGCGGCGAAGAGTCTGGACCGGATGCCCGCGATACGGTCCCACAGTCCCTCCGGAGAGAGCTCGAACTCCGCGGCGACCATCGCAGGATCTCTCTGGACGTGGAGGATATTCTTACCCTCGAAGTTGCCCCGCTCGGTCACGTCCCAGTAGCGCCCGGCGAGCTCGGCGTCTTCGGGGTCGAGGAGGCCCCGGAGCTCCGCCGGCGTCCACACGTAGAACTTGCCCTCCTCGCCCTCGGAGTCCGCGTCCTCGGCTGAGTAGAAGCCACCCTCGGGGCTCGTCATGTCGCGCAGGACGTAGTCGAGGGTCTCCTCGGCGATGCGCGCGTAGAACGGATCTCTCGTAGCCTGATAGGCCTCCAGGTACAAGCGGCTAAGGAGGGCGTTATCGTAGAGCATCTTCTCGAAGTGCGGGACGAGCCAGTACCGGTCCACGGAGTAGCGGGCGAAGCCGCCGCCGAGCTGGTCGTAGATCCCGCCGTTCGCCATCGCCCGTAGGGTCGTCTCGACCCCCGCGAGCGCGTCACGGTCGCCTGTGCGGTGGTGGTGGCGCAGCAGGACCTCGAGGTTCATCGCCTGCGGGAACTTGGGCGCCCCGCCGAAGCCGCCGAAGCGCCGGTCCAGCTCCGAGAGGAGCGACCGGGCGGCGCCATCCAGCAGCTCGGTCCCGACGGCGCTCGCGGGGATTGCGGCGCCGGTGGCGGCCCGCAGGTACTCGCGTACGCCTTCGGCGCTGCGCAGTACCTCGTCGCGGCGGTTCTCGTAGGCGTCGGCGAGGCCGAGGAGGAGCTGCTGGAAGGAGGGCAGGCCGCCGCGTGGGGTGGGAGGGAAATACGTGCCGCCGTAGAACGGGGCGCCGTCCGGGGTCAGGAAGACCGTCATCGGCCAGCCGCCGCCCCTCGTCAAAGCCTGGACGGCGGACATGTAGATCGAGTCTATGTCGGGGCGCTCCTCGCGGTCTACCTTGATGTTGACGAAGTGCTCGTTCATTATCCGAGCGGTCGCCTCGTCCTCGAAGGACTCGCGCTCCATCACGTGGCACCAGTGACACGCCGAGTAGCCGACGCTCAGAAGGATCGGCTTGTCCTCCTCGCGCGCCTTCTCCAGCGCTTCCTGGCCCCACGGGTACCAGTCAACGGGGTTGTCCTTGTGTTGCAAGAGGTACGGGCTCGTTTCCTGCGCCAGCCGGTTTGCCATGCTATCTCTCCCACCCCCGGAGATGGCCTTTGTCGTGAAACCCTAACGTACCATAGGTTTCAGGTCCCAGGCATCAGGTTCTTGCTGACGCCCGCAGAACTCCCGGCTGTTGAACCAGGCCCATGGCGTCGGGAAAGGCGGTCGGGGAGCTGCTTAACGAGAACTTAACGAAAACTAGTCCATTTGGGGGATGTGCCTCCGCTCGGGCGAGCTTACCATGGCACACTCAGGAGCCACGCGTAAGGAGGAGGCAGCGTGCGACCAGACCAAAGCGTTCACGAGATGGCCGAGGAAGTCCTCAAGCGCCAGACGAAGGCCCTGGTCGAGCGCGCCGGGTGCTCGCCACGCGAGGCGCTGGAGGCCGTTCTCCGAACCGACGCCGGCCGGGAGCTGGAGGCGTTGAGGAATGGACCTCACGCGCGGGAGCGGGCGCGCGAATGGCAGGATAACCTTCTCAGGGAGCGGACCCTGGAGCGGCTCGAGCACATGGTCAGGCTCGAGGCCTCGCCGACCAAAGGACGCTACTCGTGGCTCGAAGGCTACCTCGAGCGGCTCGAGGGCAAGGAGGCGCGCGCCGCGTACTACGCGCTGCTGGAGGAGGAGACGGTCGGCCCGAGGAGCTGACCACGGCACCCGAGAGTCCCGAGGTTTGGGACCGGCGGCGACGGGTAGAAGTTGTTAGCAGGGAAAGCGCGAGCAAGGAGGCGAAGCCCATGTGCTACTCCTACAGGGAATACCGGATGGAGCAAGAGGCCCGCAGGCAGCGGGAGGAAGAGGAGCGCAGGCGCCGCGAGGAGCAGGCAAAGAAGGTTCGCGCGAAAGAGGAGCGCGAGCTGGTAAAGGCCTAGCGGAGCCTCCCAGAACAAGACCTGATCAGGTCCCGGGCCACGGCTCGGGGCCTTTGCTATATTTTGATCCAGATCGCAGAGAGAGGTAGACGGAAGGAGCCGCAGATGAATTTGCAGGAGCTCGAGAAGACAGCCAGGGCACTCGTGGCGCCGGGCAAGGGCATCCTCGCCGCCGACGAGAGCTTCGGCACTATCGGCAAGCGCTTCGAGGCCGTCGGCATAGAGTCGAGCGAGGAGAGTCGGCGGCAATACAGGGAGATGCTGTTTACGACCCCCGGCATAGGGGAGTACCTCTCGGGTGTGATCCTATTTGACGAGACCATCAGGCAGGAGGCTTCCGACGGCAGGCGGCTCTCCAAGGTGCTCGAGGACCAGGGGATCATCCCGGGCATAAAGGTGGACAAGAGCACCGTGAACATGCCGCTCTCCCCGAACGAGAAGTTCACCCAGGGCCTCGACGGTCTGGCCGAGAGGCTCGCCGAGTACAGGGAGCTGGGGGCGCGCTTCACCAAGTGGCGCGCGGTCATCACCATTGGCGAAGGGATCCCCACCAGGAGCTGCGTGGAGGCCAACGCCGAGGCGCTCGCCATGTACGCGGCCTTCGCCCAGGACCACGACCTCGTCCCGATAATCGAGCCCGAGGTCCTCATCGACGGCGACCACTCGATCGAGCGCTGCTACGAGGTCACGGAGTGGACGCTGCACGAGACCTTCGACGAGGTCCACGAGCACGGCGTCGAGCTCTCGGGGTTGCTGCTGAAGCCGAACATGGTCATCTCGGGCAAGAACGCCTCAGAACAGGCCGGGGTCGAGCAGGTCGCCAGGGCGACCGTCGAGTGCCTGCTTCGTAGCGTGCCGCCAGCCGTGCCCGGCATCGTCTTCCTCTCCGGCGGGCAGACGGATCTGCAGGCCACCCAGCATCTCAACGCGATGAACTCCCTCTACGAGGGCCTGCCCTGGGAGCTCTCCTTCTCCTACGCCCGCGCCTTGCAGGGACAGCCGATGGAGCTCTGGGGCGGCAGCACCGACAAGGTCGAGGCGGCCCAGAAGGCTTTCGCACACCGCGCCAAGATGAACAGCGCAGCCCGCGACGGAAGGTACTCGGAGAAGATGGAGCAGGAAGCGGCGTAGCTGTTCTTGGGTTTCAGGCTTCGGGTTGCAGGTCTTACCCGAAGCCTGAAACCTCTCTGACACGCGGTCTTTACACGCGGTCGGCGCGCACTATGAGGCGCTTCTCGTAGCTCGGGATCGGGGTGCAGGTCTGCAGGGTCACCATGTCACGCCCCACCACCTGTCCCATCACCCAGACGTCGTCAGGGTTCACAATAAGCGTCTCGCTCACGCGATACCTGTACCTATTGCCCTCGCGGTCCTTGAGCATGACTATGTCACCCTCCTCCAGCCTGTTCAGGTGGTAGAAGATGAGGTGGCTACCGGTGCCAGGCCACCCCAGGCGGTGTCCCTCAAGGTACACGTTCCTCTGCGGCGCGTCGGACCAGGGCAGGGAGGTATCCGGTACGTGGCTGATACCATTCTTGAGAGCCCACTGATCATCCGAGTCGAAGACCGGGGCGTTGTGGATACCCAGGGCGTTTATCGTGAGGCCCATTATCGCCCCTGGCGGCAGGTTGTAGTGGCGGGGTTTGCTCGCTTTTGCGATCTGCTCGTCCGTAGGCATCGGCCAATCCGCCACAGCCGCCGGCAAGGCCTCCCGTTCCGGCTCGGGTTCCGGTTGCGGATCTGGTTCCGGTTGCGGATCTGGTTTGGGCTCTGCCTCCTCGAGCGGCGGGGACTGGGGTTCGGCCTTCTCTGTGAGCGGCTTGGGTGGAGGAGGGGGAGATCCGTAGCGCAACGGCTTGGCCGAGGGCTTCCTAGTCTCCGATGCGACCGCCCGCTCGGGTTCCGAGCGGAGCGCGATCGTTGCCGCCACCGCGACGACCGTGAGCGCGAGAGCGAAGACCATCATGACCACCCCCACCTTCAGGAGCGGGTCTTCCCGGAACCTCACCTTAGAACTCCGT
>DASTQK010000074.1:0-9250 GCA_035761765.1 Rubrobacteraceae bacterium | reverse complement strand
GCGCCCAGGCTCGCCGCTTACCTCAAGAACCTGGCCGACACAGCGCAGGAGGGCGGGGTTCCGCCGCCCCTGATCATGCAGTCCTCGGGCGGCGTGGTGCGGATAGACGACGCGATCTCCGACGCCGCGGGCTGCCTCCTCTCGGGGCCCGCGGGAGGGGTCGTCGGCGCCGCCTACGTCGGCTCTCTGGGGGGCTACGAGGACCTCCTGACCTTCGACATGGGTGGGACGAGCACGGACGTAGCCCCGATTATCGGCGGCGAGGCGCAGACGACAACGGAGACGGTTGTCGCTGGGGTGCCGATCAAACTCCCCATGGTGGACGTCCACACCGTGAGCGCCGGCGGCGGCTCGATAGCCTGGGCCGACGCTGGTGGCGCTCTGCGCGTCGGCCCCCACTCGGCGGGAGCCGAGCCCGGACCGGCGGGCTACGGCAAGGGCGGCGAGGAGCCGGCCGTCACCGACGCCAACCTCTTCCTCGGTTACCTGCACGATGGAGCGGAGCTGGGCGGCGAGGTCGTGCTGCGCCGGGATCTGTCGGAGCAGGCCCTGAACGCTCTGGGCGAGGAGCTAGGCCTGGACGCGCAGGAGACGGCACTCGGGATCGTGCGGGTGGCCAACGCAGAGATGGTGCGGGCGCTGCGCGTGATCAGCGTCGAGCGCGGCCTCGACCCGCGCGAGTTCGCCCTGCTGGCCTTCGGCGGCGCCGGCGGTCTGCACGCGTGCTCTCTGGCCGAGGAGCTCGGCATGCAGACCGTTCTCGTCCCCCGCGCTGGCGGGGTGCTCTCAGCCCTCGGCCTCGCCATCTCCGACCTCAGACGCGACTACGTGCGCCCTTACCTCGCACCCCTGGACGAAGTCGACGCCGGTGGGTTCGAAGACACCTTCGCGGAGATGGAGAACTCCGCCTCGGAGGACCTCGAAGGCCCCGAGTACACGCGCCGGGCGGATTTGCGCTACGGAGGACAGTCCTTCGAGCTCACCGTCGAGGTCGAAGGCTTGCAAAAGCTCGAGGAGCGCTTCCACGAGGCCCACGAGCAGCGCTACGGTTACAGGATGGACGACGAGCCCGTAGAGCTCGTGAATTTGCGCCTCGTCGCCACCGTCCCGGTCGAGAAACCCGAGCTCGACGAGCCGGCGGCGCAGGGCGAGGCCGTCTCGGAGCGCCGGGAGGCGAACTTCGACGGGGAGTGGCTGGAGGTGCCCGTCTACGACCGCGAGCGGATGGGCGAGGGCTCTGGTGTAGAGGGGCCCGCCATAGTCGAGTTCAAGGAGTCCACCTGCGTCGTGCGGCCCGGCTGGGGTGGAAGCGTGGACGGTGTGGGAACGCTAATCCTGGAGAGAGAATGAGCGAGACGAGGCTAGATCCGGTAACGCTCTCGGTCCTGGCGAGCGCGCTCGCGGGGATCGCCGAGGAGATGGGGGCGGTCCTGATCCGGGGCTCCTACTCCTCGAATATCAAGGAGCGGCGCGACTGCTCGACCGCCCTCTTCGACGAGGGGGGGAACATGGTCGCCCAGGCCGAGCACATCCCCGTCCACCTCGGCGCGATGCCCGAGGCGGTCGCCGCCGTCATGCGCCGCGACCCGGAGCCCGGCGACGTCTTCGCCATAAACGACCCCTACTCGGGCGGGACGCATCTACCCGATATAACCCTCGTCTCGCCGGTGGCTTACGACGGAGAGATCCTCGGCTACGCCGTCACGCGCGCGCACCACTCGGACGTCGGCGGGATGCGCCCCGGGTCCATGCCCTCCGACTCGCGCGAGATCTTCCAGGAGGGTGTGATCATTCCCCCGGTGAAGCTCGTCCGGGGTGGCGAGTACGTCTCGGACGTACTCGACCTGCTGCTCGCCAACGTCCGCACCCCCGACCTGAGGCGCGGCGACCTGCGGGCCCAGATCGCCGCGAACAACATCGCCGAAGAGCGCGTCGGAGAGCTGATCGAGCGCCGCGGCAAACGGGTGGTCCTCGCCGCCTTCGAGGAGGTGGTCTCCTACGCCGAGCGGCGCACCCGCGAGGCGATCCGGGACCTGCCCGTCGGGAAGCACGGGGCCGAGGACTTCATGGAGGGTGACGGGCTAGTAGACGAAGACATCCCCATAAAGGCGACCGTCGAGATCTCTGGCGACGCTATCACGATAGACTTCGAGGGTACCGCAGACCAGGTGCGCGGCAACGTGAACTGCCCGCTCTCCGTTACCCGCTCGGCGTGCTACTTCGCCCTGCGCGTCCTCCTCCCCAAGGACATCCTGGCCAACGCCGGCACCTACGCACCACTCGAGATAAAGGCGCCCGAAGGCAGCCTGGTGAACGCCACCTACCCGGCTGCGGTCGTCGCCGGCAACGTCGAGACGTCCAACCGCATCGCCGACACCGTCCTCGCCGCTTTCTCCAGCTTCGCCCCGCAAGAGATCCCCGCGCAGGGCCAGGGGACGATGAACAACACCATAATCGGCGGCGGAGGCTGGACCTACTACGAGACGATAGGCGGCGGCCAGGGCGCCTCCTCCAAGGGACCCGGGCCATCGGGCGTCCACGTCGGCATGTCCAACACGCTCAACACCCCCGTCGAAGCCTTCGAGCTCGAGTACCCTATGCGCGTCGAGCGCTACGAGCTCATCTACGGCTCCGGCGGCGAGGGCGCCCAGCGCGGCGGCGACGGCATCGAACGCTCTGTGAGGGTCCTCGAGCCCGCGACGCTCTCCCTCCTCACCGACCGCCGCCGCCACCGCCCGCGCGGCGCCGAGGGCGGCGAGCCTGGAAGGGTGGGCCAGAACCTCCTCAACGATAAAGAGCTGCCGGCGAAGGTGGGCTGTGATCTCGATGCGGGCGACGTGGTCACCGTCCGCACACCCGGCGGCGGCGGGTACGGGCGAGCTCGAGGTTAATCCCTACAACGGACGCCGGCCAGTCCTCGAAAAGGAGCGCGAGATGAAGGGTGTTGTCGAGAGGATCTTCGTTACGGGCGAGGGCAGCGCGGCGATGGAGCGCGCCGAGGAGGTGCGGACGGTCGAGGGGTGCGGGATCGAGGGCGACCGGTACTGCGAGGGGACGGGCTTCTGGACGCGTTACGGGGACGTGTGCCAGGTGACCCTGATCGAGGGCGAAGACCTCGACTACATCGAAGACGCGCTCGGCATCCGCGTCAGAAACGGCGAGCACCGCCGCAACATCGTAACGCGTGGGATCAGGCTCCTGAATCTGCGCAGAAAGAGATTCCGCGTCGGGGATACGCTCCTCGAGTTCGACCGTTCGCGCCCGCCGTGCAGGCACGTGCAGGACCTGAGCGAGCCGGGGATGACGCGAGCCTTGAAGGGGCGCGGTGGGATCTGCGCGAGGGTTATCGAGGCGGGCGTGATCCGCGCGCGAGACGCCATCGAGGTCGAGTAGGGCTCCGTTTCCCGAGGGTTACGAAGGCCAAAAGAATACCTGCGCACGCCAGCGTCCAGACGATCGGGAGCGGAGGGAGCGTGTTCGTCTGCGGGGGCACCGGCTCGGATACCGGCGGCATCGGCAGAGGTTCATCCTTTGCGGCGAGCGCGAGCACCACGATAGCCTCCGTCCAGCCGAGCGGCGCGGCGGCCCTGGGCTCGCCGTCGCCGTCCACCTTCTCGGGGGAAGCACCCAGGCTCGTCCGGTGGGCGGCGAGCCACCCCAGCCAGTGGTCGGCCGTCTCCTCGTCTCCTGAGGCGGCCGCCGAGAGGCCGAAGAAGGCGGTCTCCGGCGTCCAGGCTATGGTGGGATCCTGCGTCCACCTCTCGCCGGGAAGGACGCCCCCGTTAGGCGCCTGCAGCCGCCGTGCGGCATCGGCTAGCGCCGATTCGACCCGCGCATCGGACGGCGCGAACGGGGGGGCGAGAAAGTTGACGGCGGCGTCGGCACCGCTGCTGGCTGCCGTGGTGCGCGGGTAGCCCGCCGGGGCGAACTCCCGCGCTATGGCCGCGTCGAGGCGACCGGCCGCCGCGGCGTAGCGCCGGGCATCAGACTCGTGTCCGAGCCTGCGAGCGAGGTCGGCGGCGGCGCGAAGACCCGTCCTCAGGGGTGCCGCGGTGCCGAGGTTAGGTCTCCAGGTTCCGGTCTCCCAGTAGTCCGCGCCGCCGGGCGGCAGGCCGTCTGAGCCCAGCGAGGCAACCGCGACCTCGGCGGCTGCGCGCGTGGCGGGCCAGAGGGTCTTGGCGCGCTCCCGATCCCGGCGCTCCGCGGTGACGAACCAGTACCAGGTCGACCACGAGAACCAGCCGACGGCGTCGAGCTGCGGGGGTCTCCCGTCGAGCACCGGCGCCCCGGCGGCATCGTAGCGGGCCTGCCAGGCTCCGTCGGCTTCTTGAGCGGCGGCGAGGAAGGAGAGGATCTCATAAGACTCCTCGTGATGACCCGTCGCGGCGAAGGCCACGGCCGCGAAGCTCGCGTCCCGCGGCCATACGCTGCGCCAGCGGGGGTGCAACCCCGCAAGCGCCGCGCCGTTAGGGCGTGTCAGCAGGCGCAAATTGAGGAGCGCGCGCTCGGAGATGCGACGCTCCGCGGCGTCGTCGCCGGGCACGGTCCCGGCTTCGAGCCAGGCCCGGCTCGAGGCGGCGGCGGCAGCCGCGCCGGGGTCGTCCGGCTGAACCGTCACGGCTTCTGCGGCGCCGGATGGGACGAAGCGTAGCCTGCCGTCGGGGAGACGAAGCACGTTGCTCGAAGGCAGATAAGAGGCCCCGCGCGCCTCCTCGGGGGAGACGGGAAGCACGGTCCCGGAACGATGGTCCCCGATCAGACCCGATGCCACGAGCGGCACCGGCGTAGGGTATGTCTTCTTTGCCAGGCCGCTTGCGCAGGCGCACAGGGCGATCCCCACCAGCAGAATAGCTACAGCCGGGTAACGCGCGTAGCTGTCCGCGAGGCGCCCTTTGCTCTCACCCACCACGCGGATAATCTTAGAACATCGAGGCCTTCGGGCACTGATGCGGCCTACAGCAGCTCGCGTGAGAGTTGAAGAGTAAGCCGTGATCGCGGTGGCTAGCCCCGCCCGAACGGTAGATCAGAGGGGATCACGGTTCTCCGTTGGTCCGTCGAGCCTTGCGAGCGCCGGGGATGCCGACGGTCCGGAGCGTCCCGGACGGCGAGGCACACGCGTGGATCACCTTCCGGCGGCGATGCGGCCATCGCCGGGGCTGCCTGCTCCTACCCCCGGCATGAGCACCTCGGTCACGGCCCCCTCGCGGGTAAACATCGCCTTTCGGTTCACCAGCACGATGACCACAGCAACGATCACGAACACGAGCGTGTCCCAGGGCTGGGCATCGGGCCATGCCGGGCCGTTCATCTGGAAGTGGAAGAGGGCCGCGATGAGCAGGCTGCCCCGCGCCGCGTTGAACATCGGCGTCAGGATGACCGAGATCGCCACCACCCCTATAAAGAACGGCGCGATCGACCAGCCGCTCTGCGGGGTTCCGCTGAGGAAGAATGCCGGCAGATGCCAGAGGGCCACGATCGTACCCAGGATCAAGGCCGCCCGAAGCGGCGCGAAACGCCGCTGCAGAAGTGGCAGCGCCACGCCGCGCCAGCCGAACTCCTCTACGGGCCCGATGATCAGCGCGATGGCCAACGCTGGCAGCACGCCGTACCACGGGGAGAACGGGAACGGGTCTGTGAGCGTGCCCTTGATGGCTGCGCCCACGTAGAACACGGCTGGCATGCCGATCACCAACACCAACCACCAGGCCAGCGACATCCGCCACAGCGTGAGACGCCGGAAGAAGCTGAGGAGGCCCTTGAGGCCGTAGCGTCGCCAGACCAGGAAGACACCGACGAGCCCGGGCGAGTACACCGCCAGGACGAACGCGGGGTTCGTGTAGCCCATCTCGCCGAAGACCGCCTCGATCTGATTCGGGAAGAGGATCAAGAGCGCGATGACGCCCCATGACAGCCCGAACGTGAGCGCAAAGAACACTCCGAGAGAGCCGAAGCTCATGCCTCGTTGGATTCTCTGGGACTCTCTCGTGTCGACCGTCACTGCTCTCATCACCCTTCTCGGTCCTATGCTGGTCTCCTGGGCGTACGTTACCGGCGAATGCGTACTCTGTGATGACCAAAGTTGACGCTCTCGGTGACCAATATTGATCAATGTGCTGGGTATTGCTCGTACCACGCACATCCAGCGACGCTTGGGACGGCCGCTCGCAAGTCGGTGATCGAACTCCCTGCCCAGTGAAGGTCGAGCCAAGCCGCTTCCGAAAGGGTAGCGAACGTCTACAGACCGGGAGAATTACCGGGTCTCTGGAACCGACGGCACAGTCCTGCAGCCGGGGAGAGATTCCCGCTTCAGGGTAGCTCGGCGTGAGGGTAGAACCAGGAGTCCAGCCAGACGCGCTGCTGCATGGCCTCGGCGCTTATCGGCAAGCCGGCCGCCAGGGGGACGAAGAACACGGTGCTCGCCAGGGCCAGGGCGGTGAAGGCCACGACGACCCACGGTCCCCACGGCCTGCGCTCCCAGATGCGCACCAGCCAGTAGACCAGCGCCATCAGCGCGAAGGCGTAGGAGGGCAGGTAGTTATAGATGTAGGGGATGCGGGTGCCCGGTATCCACGGCAGGAGCAAGAAGACGTACCCCAGGAGTATAGGGACGAGCGGGTCGCTAGCCAGTTGCTTGCGCACCATGAGACGGCGCGCGGCCTCGACGATGCCGGCCACAACGGCCAGCGTGCTACCGTACCAGACGACGGGGTTGCCGATGGCGGCGATCACCTGCAGCTCTCCGGTCGGGGTCGCGAACAGGGATGAGAGGCGTATGGTGCGCAGCATCAACGGCCAGCTCCACCAGGGCGACCCCCAGGGGTTCGGGATCGCCGCGCTCACCTTCTCGAAAGCCCTGAGGTGCCACTCCCACGTCCACTGCCACGCCTCCCAGGGGTTCGTCGTAACGGCGATGAGCGCCCCGACGTAGACAACCGCCAGGTAAAGGACCGCCGAGACCCACAGGCTGGCCAGGAACGGCCTGAATAACCCTTTGCGCCACAACACATAGCCTACGGGCACGACGACCATGAAGACCGCCCACTTGACGCTGATCGCCAGCCCGAGCAGCAACGCCACCCAGAGTACCTGGCGCGGGCGCTCGACGAGCAGGGCCGCGAGCAGGGTCGCCAGCGTAAAGAACAGGAGGATGAGGTCCATGATCCCGACGCGGGAGTAGGCTATGAGGAAAGTCTCCCCCGCGATAAAGGCGGCTAACAGGAGGGCGGCGACCCTCTCCCGCATGAGATACCAGCCCAGGGCAGCGCCGAGCGGGATCAGGGCTACGCCGAACACGAGGGGCATGAGCCGCCACCCTACCGGCGTGTCCCCGAGAAGCGCTATTCCGACTGCGATGATGAACTTGCCGAGGGGAGGATGAAGGTCGAACTGGTAGGTCCCCTCGAGGAACTTGCGAGCCATCACGGGGAAGTAGATCTCGTCCCAGATCTTCTGTCCCGGGAAGCCGAGCTTCCACACCCTGGCCCAGAGTCCTATGAGGATCGTGACGACGCTCAACACGAACACCGAGCGGTAGGCCCACGAGCTGTTGCGACCCAGGATGGACTTCATAGAGAGCACGTTACTAGGTGTGGCGAAGGTTTGTAAAGGGTTGGCGACGGTCGCGCAGGATCATGCGCCGGCCTATGAGGATCGCCGCCAGAGCACAGAGGGCGAACGCGCCGCAGACGAGCCAGGCCACGTTGTAGGATGCGGTCTCGGCCACGACCCCGAAGACGAGCGGACCAGCGGCGGCCCCTCCCGAGGCGCCGGTCTGGGTGATGCCGGTCGCAGCCGCCGGCGCGCCGGGGCTGGTCTTTACGATGGCGAAGTTGAAGAGTCCCGGCCACCCCCACCCCGCGGCGAAGGCCAGCAGGGCGCCGGTAATGATCAGGGCCGTCTCGCCGGTGGCGAGCATGACGAAACCCGCGACCCCGGTCAAGAGCATCACCGCGACCAGCAGGAGCCTCCCCCCACTCATCCCGTCGGCGAGGCGACCGAACACGACGCGCACCGTGATGCTGGCGACGCTCCCCGCGGCCAGAAGGAAGCCCGCCGTCTCCACCCGCAGACCCGCCGCGACGGAAGACTCGACCAGGAAAGCCCCGAGCGGCGTCGCCGCCGTCGAGCCGAGGCCGATCCCCAGAGCTAGCAGGAAGAGGGGCCCGGTACGGGCATCCTTCTCCCCCCTGTCTTTGGGCCGGCTGAGGGCTCCCTTCGAGGCCTGGGCCGGCACGGAGAACGCCACGGCGAGGGCGAGGGCTGCGCCACCCACGAACGCCCAGCGCCAGCCTACAGTGACGGCGACGATCGGCACGGCGAGGCCAGCGAGCAGGGTGGCCACCGGTATGGCTGCCTGCTTGATCCCGAACGACAGCCCCTGCCGCCCAGCCGGGACCTCCCGTGCCAGGGAGAGGTTCGCCGCCGGGTGCGAGACCGCGTTCGCCAGACCCCCGAGCACGAGGCAAGCCACCAATCCCGTCCAGGATCTGGCGAGCAGGGCGACGCCGAGGAGCGAGGCCGCGCTCCCGATCGCGGCGAGGCGCATCCCGCTGTGGAACCCGGTCCGCTCAACCACGCGCCCCATGACCGCCGAGGCCAGCGACGACGTGATGAAGAACGCCGCGACCGCGAGACCGAGAGCCGCCGCGCCGAAGTCCAGCTCGCCCCGCACCTGCACCGCGAGCCCGCCTGTCAGGAAGGCAGGGAGCACCGTCGCGGTCGCGACCGCAACCGCGAGCAGAACGGCACGACGGTTCAAGGCTTCGCGTCCTGTCGAGACACCGCTTTCCGGTGCTAGGTGAGGCACGCGGCAGATCTTAGCACGCGTCCATCACGCTCCCGCGGCGCCCGGTGTGATCCCTTTAACCCGCGCCGTCCGCCGGTCCGGCGGCGAGGTCGGTCAGGCGGTGCATCGCCTCCTTCGTCGCCGGGTACAGCGATCGGTAGACCTCGTAGCGCTCCTCGTAGATCCTGGTCCGTTCGGGATCGGGCTCGGTGATCCCGTCACGCAGCCGCACAGTCGAGCAGGCTTCGTCCACGTCGCCATACACCCCCGCAGCCACACCCGCCAGCAGCGCGGCGCCATAGGCCGGCCCCTCGTCGGCGGTCGTGCGGTGGATGGGTTCGCCGTAGACGTCGGCCTGGAGCTCTCTCCAGAGCGCGCTCCTCGCCCCGCCCCCGGTGGCGCGCACCTGCCGTACGGGTACGTCGAGCTCGCGCAGGATCTCCAGCGAGTCCCGCAAGGAGAAGA
>DASTQK010000073.1:0-2880 GCA_035761765.1 Rubrobacteraceae bacterium | reverse complement strand
CCTTCTCGAACCTTGGGAGCACCCGAAGATCATGCCCAGAACCGCGGCGGGGAAGCTGTAAGATACGCACATGAGAACATCCGGGGAACTCCCGCGCTCGCTGATGGGCCTCGGCCTGGCTTACCGTGAGAGAACCCTCTCTCCGGTCGAGGTCGTCGAGACGCTCCTGTCGCGCATCGAGGCCAGGGACGAGGTTCTGAACGCCTTTATCACCGTCACCGGCGAGCGGGCGCTCGAGGAGGCGGAGAAGGCGGAGCGGGAGATCCTCGCCGGGCGCGAGCGCGGACCGCTGCACGGGATACCCATCGGCCTCAAGGACCTCATCTACACCGAGGGCGTCCGCACCACCATGGGCTCGGCCTTCTTTGAGGACTTCGTTCCAAATGACAGCGCTACCGTCGCCACGAGACTGCAAGAGGCTGGGAGCATACTCCTCGGCAAGACCAACACCCACGAGTTCGCCTACGGGCCAACCGGCGACCGCTCGCGCTTCGGGCCCACCAGGAACCCGCACGATGCCGCCAGGATCTCCGGCGGCTCAAGCGGCGGCTCGGCGGCGGCCGTCGCCGCGGAGCTCATCTACGCTTCCCTGGGCTCCGACACCGGCGGCTCCGTGCGCATACCTGCCGCACTCTGCGGCATAGTCGGCATCAAGCCCACCTTCGGGCGTGTGAGCAAGAAGGGTGTGTTCCCACTCTCGTGGACGCTGGATCACGTCGGACCCCTCACCCGCACCGTCGAGGACAACGCGCTTGTTCTGAGCTCACTCGCTGGCCACGACCCCGGCGATCCCTACTCCGCAAAGAGACCGGCCGAAGACTTCGCCCGCGACCTGCACCGCGGCGTCCGGGGAGGCGTGATCGGAGTCCCCAGAGACTTCTACTTCGAGCACGTCGGGCGCGAGGTGGCGGAGCGGCTCGGGGAGGTTATTGAGGTCTTCCGATCATCTGGTGCGGAGATGCAGGAGGTCGAGATCCCGCACCTCTGGGAGACGCTGAAGGCGCAGCGGCTCACTCTAGCCGCCGACGCGTATGCGGTCCACGAGGAACGCCTGAAGAGCGAACCGGAGAGGTTCGACGCGGAGGTGCGCGAACGCCTCATGGATGGCGAGAGGCTCAAAGCCTACCGCTACGCGAACGCCCAGCAGAGAAAGCTTGGGGCGAATGTCGAGTTCGGACGCGCCCTAGAAGGGGTCGACGTCCTCCTCACCCCGACCGTCCCGATAACCGCCACGCTCGTGGACCAGCGAGAGGTGGACATCGGAGGCTACGAGGAGAGCGTCCGCTCGGCGGTGACAAGGCTCACCGGCCCGACCAACCTCACCGGCTTCCCGAGCCTCTCCATCCCCTGCGGCTCCACCGCCTCCGGTCTACCGGTCGGCGTGCAGCTCATAGGACGTCCCTTCGACGAGGCCACCCTCTACCGCTTTGCTTACGCCCACGAGGCGGCGGTCGCCGGAGACCCCGCGGTATAGCGCTAGACGGCGAGTTGTCAAGGACCCGGATCGACCGCGCCACTATCCGCTCGAACACATCCGTACCCCCTGTTAGGGTTTCTTCCCCCCTTTCGCCGGCGAGGTATCGTTCGTCTGGTCCCCGGGCGTGGATCTCCACCCTGTACCTTTCCGAGGCGGGGTAGACGACGAGGGTTATCAGGGAGTTGGCAGCCGGGACGGCCGCGCAACGAACGTACTTTAGTCGGGTCGTAATCTCCGGTCAACGCGCCCGAGCGCCGCAGAGGGCATCATACGTCTCGTGGTCCGAGTCGGAGGGAGAGCTGCATGAAGTTGGCGGTCTTGACAGCCGGGGGCGTGGCCCCGGGCATGAACGCGGCAGTGCGTGCCGTGGCGCAGAAGGCCTTCTCGCTGGGGTGGGAGGTCGTCGGGGTGGAGGATGGCTTCGGTGGGATCCTGGAGGAACGTTTCAGCCCCATAGACAGAAGCCGGCTGGGCGGGCTCATGCACCGGGGCGGGACCATCCTCGGGAGCGGACGCTCCAAGGCGGTGAGAGAGAAAGAGGGCCAGGAGCGGGCGGTAGAGCGGTTGGAGGAAGAGGGCATCGGGGGGCTGGTGGTCATAGGCGGCGGGGGGAGCCTCACCAGCGCGAAGGCGCTCGGCGAGGCCGGGGTCGAGGCGGTCGGGATACCGGCCACCATAGACAACGACGTCCCTGGCACCGAGCTCTCTATCGGCGTGGACACGGCCATAGACACAGCGGTGGGGGCCATAGACCAGGTAAGGGGCACGGCCATCTCCCACAACAGGGCGCACATAGTCGAGGTGATGGGCCGTGACTCCGGCTACCTGGCGCTGATGAGCGCGATCGCGGGCGGTGCAGAGGTCGCCCTCATCCCGGAGTTCGAGACGGAACCCGGGGAGATCCTGCGTTTCCTCGAGGAGGCCTACGAGCGGGGCAAGTCCCACTTCGTCATCGTGGCCGCCGAAGGCGCCGAGCTCTCCGCCAAAGAGCTGCAAGAGTACATAAATGAGGCGGAGGGGACCTACGAGGCAGACCTCACGTCCGTCGGGCACATCCAGTCCGGCGGAGATCCTACCTCGACGGACCGCATCCTGGCGGCCCGCCTTGGCTCCGCGGCGGTCGAAGCGCTGGCCGAAGGCGAGGCCGGTACGATGGTCGGCGTGAGCGGCGAGGAGACGAGGCGTGTCCCGCTCGACGAGGTCGTCGGCAAGGAGCGCCCCCTCGACCCGGACATGTACACGCTGGCCCGGGTGCTCGCCGAGATAGAGAAGTAATGCACTCAGTAGGCCTCGAACTCGAAAGAGTTCGCCTGGTGGCAACAGGCCCTGAACATTTTTTTGGGGTACAGTAATGGCCTTTGGAGACGGCGAGCTACCGCAGGCCTCTGGGGGCCCTGGCGACG
>DASTQK010000072.1:0-4492 GCA_035761765.1 Rubrobacteraceae bacterium | reverse complement strand
TCGCCTTTCGGTCTCTCCCCTAACGGCAGGCTTTGAGTCGCGAAAGCTGTTGCGTTCTTCTTGTGAGGCCGCGCTACAGGCTCCACCTAGCTGACGGCTGATAGCTCGAGGCCATCAGGCCCGAACAACCTCCCCGCCGCGAACCTCGACCGGCACCTCCGGCAGTGGACGCTGGGCCGGACCGGAGACGACCGCCGCGCCGTTCGCCGGGTCGAAGATGGAGCCGTGGCAGGGACACGCGAGCTGCCCGTCCTGGTAGGCCACCGTGCAGCCCTGGTGCGTGCAGACGGCCGAGTAAGCCACGAAGTCCCCGCTGTCCAGGTGGACGAGCACCGCCGGGTTCCCCGACTCCTTGAACTTGACCGCAGAACCCGCCGGCACCTCGGAGGCCCGGGCTATGGCCCCTCCGCCTCCGGCCTGCGTCTCTTTCGAGCCGCCGGACTCGTTGGAGCCACCGGCGTTCCCGCCGCCAGATCCGTTGCCGCCCCCACCCCCGGAACCGCCGCCGTCACCTGATCCACCACCGGACTCGCTACCGCCGCCTGATCCACCACCGCAGGCGGCGAGCACCGAGGCGCTCGCGGCGCCCACGCCGAGGGCGGTCCCGAGGCGGATGAACCTCTTGCGTGATATCTTCTCTTCCACGACGCTCCCTTCGTCGGCAGGTTACGGGCAACATAGCTTAGTACGCACGCCGCAGCTCGATGGTTGTTCATCTCACTCTGGCGAACGTGCGTATACGTAGAATATGAGACGTCCTGCAACGTCGGAGAGGAGCCTGGCGGTGAACGGCATGGTGTGGGTTCGCGTACTGGTCGGGGCCGTCTGGCTCAACGGCGCCGTAGAGAAGCTGCTGAACCCCGAGTTCCCGCAGCAGTTCGCAGCGAGCCTCGAGGCCGGGGGCTTCGTCTCGCAGGCGCCCCCGTTCTTTCAGGATTTCATGCGTGGCGTCGTCGTCCCGAACGCCGAACTCTTCGCGCAGCTCATGCGCCTCGGGGAGCTGGCGCTGGGGATAGCCCTGATCCTGGGCCTCCTTACCAACCTCGCCGCCATCGGCAGCGCGGCTCTTAGCATCGTCATCATGCTCTCCCAGGGCGGAGCGAGGCTGGGCACGGGCCTGGGGGCGCCCGAGTTCCTCACCGTGAACGTGCTCGTCGCCTTACTCTCGGTCGTGATCCTGCTCAGCGCTGCCGCAAAAGACCTCTCGGTGGACGCGCTCCTGGCGCGCAGGAGCCCCGGTCTCTCGCCGCTGCTGCTCAACCGCCGTGCGTAGAGCTTCGCACTCGGCACGCTTCGGCTTCTTCTCTGGCCAGTTCCGACGTGCTTTGCGCATCTCCCGGATGGCGTGCGGGAAGACCCCTGCTCGAGATGCCGACAAGCTACAAGAACGCCGGGATGAGCTCGCCTTTTATGAGGTCGGCGTAACCCTCGCGCTCCCGGACTACAGCCCATCTATCTCCCCTGACGAGCACCTCGGCGGGGCGCGGGCGGGAGTTGTAGTTGGAGGCCATCGAGAAGCCGTAGGCGCCGGCGCACATCACGGCGAGCAGGTCTCCCTCGCGGGCGTCGGGCAGTTCGCGGTCGCGAGCGAGGTAGTCGCCGCTCTCGCAGACCGGGCCGACGAGGTCGGCGTTGGCTAGCGTTCCATCTGCGCTGACCGCGCGCACCTCGTGGTGGGCGTCATACAGGCTGGGGCGCAGGAGGTCGTTCATCCCCGCGTCGGCGACTATGAAGTCCTTCTCGCCGCTCTGCTTGCGGTAGATCACGCGCGTCATGAGGGCGCCGGCCCCGCCGGCGATGTAGCGACCCATCTCGCACAGGATCTTGGTCCCCGTAGACTCCAGCGTCGGGCGTACGGCGTCGACGAGGTCTTTGGGCTTCGGGGCTTCCTCGTCCTTGTAGCGGATACCGAGGCCCCCGCCGATGTTGAAGTATTTGATGTCGAAGCCGCGGTTCTTTAGCTCGGCGACCAACCCCGCGCTCTTCTCGACGGACTCGGTGAAGGGGGCGAGCTTGGTGATCTGGGACCCTATGTGCTGGTGGACACCGATGAGGTCCACGCTCCTGTACTGTCCCACCCTTTCGGCGAGCGCGAGCGCCCCTTCCGTGGGGATGCCGAACTTGTCGAAGGCGCGCCCGGTGGCGACGTGATCGTGGGTCCCGGCGTCAACGTCCGGGTTCACCCTGAGCGCGATCCGGGCGCGCTTGCCGTGCCTGCTTGCGAGCCTGTCGAGGTGCTCGAGCTCCGAGGCCGACTCGACGTTGAAGAGCAGTATGCGCTCACCGAGGCCCGCCATGAGCTCCCTCTCGGTCTTCCCGACCCCCGCGAAGACGACCTTCTTCGGGTCGAACCCGGCGCGCATCGCGCGGTAGAGCTCACCCACGGAGACTATGTCCGCCCCGGCCCCGAAAGAGGCCAGAGCGCGCAAGACCGCCAGGTTGCCGTTCGCCTTGACCGCGTAGCAGACCAGATGATCCAGGCCCGAGAAAGCCTCATCGAGCTCCCGGTAAGCCCTCTCAAGAGCGGCGTAACTGTAGACGTAGACCGGCGTCCCCGCGCCATCGGCCACCTCGGAGAGCGGCACGTCCTCGCAGCAGAGAACGCCGGCCTCGTAGTGGAATTCATCCAACGGTATACCTCCTTTTCCCCGCTTCGCGCCCCTGTAGGAAGTGCTATATTGCTTGCTCCTGCAAGCGAGGTAGGGGGAATATACCGCGTGCCGCACTCCGGCGCGACAAGACCATGAAGGGCCGATACAGACCCGGCCGCACCGCTCCCTTGCTCTTGAACCCCGCGCTGGAGCGCGGTGGCACCTACCCCCTGCTGCGCCTGGATGAGCGCAGGCGCGAGGTCGAACAGAGGGGCGTCGAGCTCTTCGACTTCGGCACCGGCGACCCGCGCGAGCCTACTTGGGCGAAGATAAGGCAGGCCCTCATCGACGGCGTCCCCGCGGTGAGCCGCTACCCGAGCACCCGGGGCAAGAGCGAGCTGCGCGAGGCTTTCCGGGGCTGGGTCAAGCGCCGTCACGGCGTCGCGCTCGACCCGGAGACCGAGGTATTGCCCGCCACTGGCTCGAAGGAGGCGATCTTCCACGCTCCTCTAGCCTTTCTGCATCCCACCCACGACCGGCGCGGGGTCGCCTACGGCACGCCCGGCTACCCGGTCTACGAGCGCGGAACCATGTTTGCAGGCGGGACACCGGTGCCCGTCAGGCTGAACTCAGAGGATGGTTTTCTGCTCAGCACGGAGAACCTGGACCCGGAGAAGATCCGGATTCTCTGGATCAACTACCCCCACAACCCGACCGGCGCCACCGCCTCTTACGAGCACCTGGAGAAGGTGGCCGCGTTCTGCCGCGAGCACGACGTCCTGCTCTTCTCCGACGAGTGCTACAACGACCTCTACTCGGGGCAGGCGCCACCCTCGATCCTGGAGATAACCCGCGAGCGCACCCTCGCCTTCTGCTCTCTCTCCAAGAGGAGCGGCATGACCGGTTACCGAGCGGCGATGATGGCCGGAGACGCGCAGCTCATCTCCGCCCTCGAGCAGCTACGCCCCTCCATCGGCGTCGCCACCCAGTCCTTCGTGCAGGACGCTGCGATAGCCGCCTGGAGCGACGACGAGCACGTCGCGGGGAGACGGCGGACCTTCGGGGAGAAGCGAAAGCTTTTCAAGGACTTCTTCGACCGGGCCGGCCTCGGCTACCTGCCCACGGACGCGAGCTTTTATCTCTGGGTGAAGATCCCCGGCGGGGACGACGAAGCGTACGCGCTGCGTCTGCTGGAGGAAGGCATCATCGTCGCGCCGGGCCGCTCCTTCGGGCCGGGCGGAGAGGGATATGTGCGGGTGGCGCTCGTGCCCAGCGTCGAGGAGTGCCACAGGGCGATAGAGCGGTGGAGAAACCTCTCAGCCTAGCGCCAGCGCCAGGATACCCAGCACCATAACGCTGGCGGCAAACAGACGCCTGCGAACATCCCCTTCTGCGAGCAGGCGAGCCCCCATCGCGGCCCCGATGAGGATGCTGATCTCCCTGGCAGGGGCCACGTAGCTGACCGGCGTGAAGACGAGCGCCGTAAGGACCAGAATATACGAGAGCGGGCTGAGCACCGCGACACCGAGCGCCTCGATCTTGTGTGCTCGCCACACCGCCAGCACCTTCCCGTGGTGGCGCACCGCAAGAGGAGTGAGCACGCCTGTCGTGACGAGGGTCGTGACCCAGCTCTGCAGGAGCGGAGGGATCAGGAGCGCGCTAGTGTGAGCGTGTTCGCGCTGGTCCTGGTACTGGCGGCAGCCACCCTCCACGCGACCTGGAACCTTCTCGCCAAGCGCGTCGGAGACGGGGGCGCACTCTTCGTGTGGCTCTTCGGTTTTTTCGCGGCGCTGATCTACGCGCCGCTCGCGGTCGTCGTGGTGCTCCTGGAGAGACCGCATTTCGGACCCGCCGCGCTCGTCTTCATGTTCGGTAGCGGTGTGCTGCACCTCGGGTACTTC
>DASTQK010000071.1:0-18331 GCA_035761765.1 Rubrobacteraceae bacterium | reverse complement strand
GCGCACCGGTGCGGCGAGCGGCGTCGCCACGAGGCACCTGGCGCGCGAGGACGCGAGCACCTTGGGTCTCTACGGGGCGGGCTGGCAGGCCGAGAGCCAGCTCGAGGCCATAGCCGCCGTCAGAGACCTCGAGCGCGTCATCGTCCACAGCCGCAGCGAGGAATCGCGCAAGCGCTTTGCCGAGAAGATGAGCGAGCGGCTCGGTATGGAGGTCGAGACCACCCACGCCCCCGACGAGCCCGCAGCCCAGGATATCGTCGCCACCGCGACCTCGGCGAGGGAGCCCGTGCTCCTCGGCGAGTGGCTAAGGCCCGGGGCGCACGTCAACGCCGCCGGCTCCAATTTCCTGTTCAAGAGCGAGATCGACCGCGAGGTCGTCAGCCGCGCGAGCTTCGTCTGCGTGGACTCGCGCGAGGAACTCGGCCTCGAAGCCGGCGACCTCCTCAAACCTCTGGAGACCGGCCTCATCCTCCCCGAAGCGATCTACGAGCTGGGCCAGGTCATAGCGGGCCAGGTGGAGGGTCGCCGCGACCCTGAAGGCATAACCCTCTTCGCCAGCCAGGGCCTCGCTCTGGAAGACATGGCCGCAGCCCGCGTAGTCTACGACAGGGCCATCGAGCGCGACGCGGGCCGCGAGATAGAGTTCTAGGTCAGTCCGCAAAGAGCGTCGCGCAAAGGCCTGGCAAATTCACGGAGAAGCTGACAGCTGACCGCAGATAGCTGGAAGCCAGAGCAACCGAAGGGAGCGAGACCTTGGCCGAGATCTTCGAGAACCCGCCGCAGATGGGCGAGCGCTACGAGCCGCTCGGCACGGCGGAGGTGACAGGCCACGACGACCGTGCCCTTCGCCTGAGATGCGGCTCGACGGTCGTGGAGGTCTCGGTCCTCGCGCCCGACCTGTTCCGGGTCGGGGCTTTCCCGGACGGGGGCAAGCCGCGCTACGATTCCGAGGCCATAGCGAAAGGGGATTGGGAGCTGGCCGAGGTCTCGATGGAGAGGTCGGACGGGGAGATCACGCTCTCCACCTCTGTGGCGAGCGCGCATATCTCCCTGGACCCTTTGCGGGTCTCTTTCGCCGACTCTTCGGGGCGCCCGCTCGCGGCTGACGACGAGGGTCTCGGGATGGGCTTCTCGCGGCGGCCCGGCGCCGACGTGTTTACGCAGCCTCTTGGTCCACAGCCGCGGCTGTACAAGAGGCGGGAAGAGGGAGAGCGGTACTTCGGGTGCGGGGAGCGGACCAGCGGGCTCGAGAAGACAGGATCGTACCAGATCTTCTGGAACGTGGACCCTCCTCTGGGCCACACCGCCGCTTTCAACAACCTCTACGCCTCCATCCCCTTTGTCCTCTCGATGACCAGCGGCAGGGCGCACGGCCTCTTCTTCGACAATACGCATCGCGTCGAGTTCGACCTGGCGCTCGAAGACGAGGGCCGCGCCTACTACGGGGCCGAGGGTGGGAACCTCGTCTACTACGTGTTCTGCGGCCCGACGCCCGCGGAGGTTCTGAGAAGCTACACCGAGCTCACAGGCCGCACGCCCATGCCACCGCTGTGGTCTTTAGGGAACCAGCAGTGCCGCTACAGCTACATGGACGAAGAAGAGGTCCGAGAGGTCGCCCGCGGCTTCAGGGACCACGACATACCGTGCGACGTGATCTACCTCGACATCCACTACATGGACGGCTACCGCGTCTTTACCTTCGACGAGGAACGCTTCCCCGACCCCGAGAAGCTCACCTCAGACCTCAGAGAACAGGGCTTCCGCGTCGTCACGATAGTGGACCCCGGCGTGAAGCTGGACGAGAACTATCCCGTCTACACCGAGGGCCGCGCGAGGGACCTGTTCTGCAAGACGAACGACGGCGAGGAGTACCACAACGCCGTCTGGCCGGGGGTCTGCGCGTTTCCGGACTTCACCAACCCGCGGACGCGGGAGTGGTGGGGCGAGAATCACCGGGCCCTCATCGACAGGGGCATAGCGGGGGTCTGGTGCGACATGAACGAGCCCGCGCTGTTTATCCCCCGCGGTGCCACGATGCCGGGCGACGTGGTGCATCCGGGGGACGACGAACCCAAGTTGCACGCCCAGATCCACAACACCTACGGCTCGCTCATGGCCCGCGCCGCCCGCGAGGGACTACTGAAGCTCAAGCCCGACGAGCGGCCCTTTGTCATAACCCGCGCCGGCTACGCCGGCCTCCAGCGCCACGCCCTGCAGTGGACCGGGGACAACTCGAGCTGGTGGGAACACCTGTGGATGAGCATGCCCCAGCTCCAGAACCTCGGCCTCTCGGGCGTCGCCTGGGCCGGCGTGGACGTGGGCGGCTTCGGGGGCGACACGAACGGCGAGCTCCTCGCCCGCTGGACGGAGTTCGGAGCCTTCCAGCCCTTCTGCCGCAACCACACCGCCCTAGGCACCCGCCGCCAGGAGCCGTGGGTGTTCGGGGAGCCCTACACCTCGGTGTGCCGCAAGATGCTCAAGCTGCGCCAGCGCCTCCTCCCCTACCTCTACGCGCTCTTCGAGGAGTCCCACAGGACGGGAGCCCCGATCGTGCGTCCCCTCCTCTTCGAGTATCCGGAGGACGAGACGACCTACACAGCAGACGACGAGTTCCTCCTGGGAGAGGCACTGCTCATCGCCCCCGTAACCCGCCCCGGCATCGAGCACCGTCACGTCTACCTGCCGCGCGGTTGCTGGTTCCACTACTGGACCGGCGAGCGCTTCGACGGCCCGGCCCACGTCCTCGCCCACGCACCTCTGGGCGAGCCACCGCTCTACATAATGGCGAACTCAGCAGTCCCCATGGGGCCCGACGCGGCCCACACGGATAAAGAGGCGTGGGACCCGCTGACACTCCTCCTCTACCCGACCGAAGGCGCGGGCGAGGCCATCCTTTACGAGGACGCGGGCGACGGGTTCGGCTACGAGAACGGCGAGTACGCCAGGCGCACCGTCTCCTGCGAGGAGGCTGCCGGGAGCGTTACGATCCGTATCGGCGAGCGACAGGGCTCGTTCGTCCCGCAGAGGAGAGAGCTGCGCCTGCAGCTGTCCGGCTTCGGCTCCGTACCGGAGTCGGTCGTGGCAAACGGCGAGATGGTCGAGTCGAGCTACGACGAGGAATCCGGCACCCTCACGGTGCCGTCAAGCGAGACCGGCAGCGCTCTCACGATCGAAGTCGTGCGATAGACACGGCTTCAAGTTATTCTCCGGGAAGGTCCAGGTGATTTCGGAGCTTCGGATCGGCGAAGTCCTCGGCCACCATGAAGGCTCCCGCCTCCTCGAGCGTCTCCGGTACCTGCGTGGAGGCGATGCCGATCGTCGGGATGCCGGCGCCGGCGGCCGAGGTGATGCCCGAGATCGAGTCCTCGAAGGCGAGGGCTTCCTCGGGGACGACGCCGAGCTTCTCGAGGGCGCTCCTGTAGGGCGCCGGGTCGGGCTTTACGGATCCGACCTCGTCGGAGAGTACGATCTCGTCGAAGAATCCCTCGAGCTCCAGCGCGAGCAGCATGGCCTCGACGTTCTCCTCCGGGGCGTTCGTGACGAGGGCCAGCGCGAGGCCGCGGCGCTGCGCCTCCCGTATGAAGTCCAGTAGGCCAGGCAGGGGCTCGATCTCGTGGACGCGCTCGCGGAACCTCTCCTCTTTGAGATCGGCGAGGTCCTTGCCGTCCTGGGCGGAGAGGTGCGGGAAGAGGTTCTCCACGATCCTCGAGTTGCTGCGGCCGCTGATGTTCTCCCTGAAGAACCGCTCGTCTATCTCGATGCCGTGAGGCCGCAGTACGTCGACCCACGTCGGCAGGTGCAGGGAGTCGGTCTCGGCGAGCGTGCCGTCGAGGTCGAAGAGCAGGGCCCGGTACAAGGTTCTATCCCCCGTAGAGAAACATGTTCAGGGCGCGCGTGATTATGAGTAGCGTCCCGACGTAGAGCAGCAGGAAGAGGTGCCCGCGCTCGTGCCCTTTGCGCAGCGGGCTCGTCTTGTACTCGGCCATCCCGAGTAAGATCGCGACCGCGCACAGGCCCCACACCCAGTAGTAGGCGAAGTAGCGCGCGAAGTCGCCGGGGTAGGGCTGTAGCGTCGCCCACGCGAACGCCAGCGTCACGAAGACCGCCAGTGAGAGCGTGGCGACGAACAGCACCCGGTTGGTCTGGCCCCGCCGCTCCCAGGCGAGCCAGCACGTGAGGACCCCGAGCAAGCCGCGTGTGCCGGTCCTGTCCATGATCGCAATGTTAGCAGCCTTCTCTGCGAGAAGGCGGTAAACACGCTCTCACCTGAGGGCGACCACCCGTCCGTCGGTTATTCGCACGAGATCGGCGGGTTTCAACCCGAAGACCGCGTGCGTGTGTCCCGCTGCTGCCCAGACCTCGCTCTCGGGCAGCAGGTCCTCGTCCACGAAAGTCGTCAGTTGCTCGACGTGTCCCACGGGCGGCACGCCGCCGATGGAAAAACCCGTCTTCTCGCGCACGTAGGCGGCGTCGGCCATCCCGACGGGCTCGGAGAGGAGGTGGGAGACTCTATTCTCATCGACCCGGTTCGCGCCGCCGGCGAGAACCAGCACGGGGCGACCGGTTCGCCTCCCCCTAAACACGAGCGACTTGACGATCTGCTCCACCCGGACGCCGAGCGCGTCAGCCGCCTCGGCAGCGCTACGCGCGGTCTGCTCCAGCTCCAGGATCTCCGGCTCGAAACCCCGCTCCTTTAGAGACTCCCTGACCCTCCGTACGCCGGAATGTGAACCAAGCCCCATATCCCCTCCTCTCGTGCCACTGCCAGCCAGGGGGCTCTAGGATAGCCTTTCTGGCCCCTTTCCGGGGATGAGGCTGATGGTCGCGACGAGCAGGAGGGCGCACAGAACGTAGGTCCAAAAGTAACCGGCGGTCCCGACGACGAACCCGAAGACGAAGGCGCCGGCGCCGGTGCCGGCGTCGAAGGCCAGGTTCCAAAGCGTGCTCCCGAGCCCATACTCCGCCTTCGGGACACGCTGCATGGTGAGGAGGAGGGTCGTGTTCTGGAGCATCCCGAAGCCGGCCCCGAACAGTAGTGCGCCTCCAAGCAGCGCGAAGCCCTCCAGGGAGAGAGCCGCCATCCCGAACGCGGCACACAGGAGACCGGGGGCAAGGAGGATGCGCGGATCCCGGCGGTCCCCGAAGCGCCCTGCCCACCAGCGGAAGAGGGTGGCAAAGAGGCCGAGGAGCAACAGGGCCGTCGCGGCGGAGAAGAACCCGGGGCCGGGCGCCGAGAGGGGTAGGAAGGTCACCACGACCCCCGATACGGCGGTGCAGGAGGTAAAGAGCAGGAAGATCCGCAGGAGCTCCGGCCGCTCGAACAGCGTCCGGAGGCCAGCCCCCCCGCGCTCTTCGCTCCTGTCGGGAGACGAGATCCCGAGGGCAGCGAAGGCGGCGAGGAGGGGCGCTATGGCCCCGATCACGAAGACGAGGATGAAGCCCGAGCGATCCACGATCCAGAGCCCCAGAGCGCCGCAGAAGGCCGTCGGAAAGGTGAGGGCGACCCCGTAGAGCCCGAGCGCCTCCCCCCTTCGTCCGGGTGGGGCGAGCTCGGTTACCAGGGCCGCAAGCGCCACTATCGCCGCCCCGAACCCCGCGCCGCGCACCAGCGTGACGGCGAGGATGGCCGGCACCTCCCCGAGCGGCCCGTACAGGAAAGCCGGCAGCCCCAGCAGCAAGAGCCCAACCACGAGCACGGCCCGGTAGCCAAACCGCGCCAGGACGTGCAGCATACCGAGCTGGGCGAGCACGGTCGAGAGCATGAAAAGGGCCGTCGCGAGGCCCGCGCCCGAGCTCCCTCCCCCTGCCTTTGCAGCGTAGAGGGGCACGACCGAGAGGAGCAGGTAGAAGCCGACCATCGTGCAGAACGACGCGACGAGCGCCAGTATCATCGGTCGTTCCAGCAGCGCGCCGCGTCCCGCGCGGTCCGCCCCTGATGCCATTCGATCTCTTTGCTCGGACACCCGCTGGATTTTAGCGTCTTGGGGTTAGAATAGCGTCCATGCGCCGACTGCTCGCCCTCGCATGTGCCATAGTCCTCGTGGACACCGTCTTCTACGCGGCGCTCACGCCGCTCGTCCCCTACTTCAACGAGGAGTTCGGCCTCTCCAAGTCCGCCGTCGGCGTTCTCAGCGGGTCGTACGGAGCCGGCGTGCTCGTCGGCTCGGCGCCAGGAGCGTACCTCGCCTCGAGGGCCGGGGTCAAGGTCGCAGCCCTGGTGGGTCTGATCCTGATGTCTCTGACAAGCCTCGCTTTCGGCCTCGCAGACACAGCCTCCCTGCTCGTGCTGGCGCGGTTCGTCGGGGGCTTCGGGAGTGCCCTCTCGTGGGTGTCGGCCTTCACGTGGCTCACGGCGCGTGCCCCCGACGAGAGAAGGGGAGAGCTTATCGGCATCATGGTGAGCGCGGCGGTCTTCGGGGCTTTGCTCGGCCCCGTACTCGGGAGCGTGGCAGCGACCGTTGGGCTCGTCCCCGCGTTCGCCGCCGTCGCCATCGTGGGAGCCGCCATCGCGCTCTGGGCCGCCGTCGAGCCCGCCCCGGAGCGCGCCGAGTGGAGATCTTTCTTCGCGATGCTCCGGCCCATCGTGCAACCGCGACTCGCGACCGGGCTGTGGCTGATAGGGCTCTCCCCCCTGCTCTTCTCCGCGCTCGCCGTTCTCGTACCGCTGGAGCTGAGCCGGTTCGGGTGGGGCGCAGCTGCTGTCGGCGCTGTCTTCCTGGTGAGCGCCGCCTTCGAGGCCGCCGTCCACCCCCTGCTCGGACGCTGGTCTGACCGCGCCGGCTACCTCAGACCGGTGGTAGCGGGCCTGCTCGTCAGCGTCGGCATCCTGCTCGCGCTGCCGTGGGTCGGGAACCCCTGGGTCTTGGGGCTCCTGGTTCTCCTGGCCGGCGGTGCCTTCAACGCCACCCTCGTGCCAGGCACGGCGCTCTTCTCGCGCGGCACGGAGAAGGCGGGCATGGAGCGGGCTCTGGCCTTCGGCGTCACCAACTTCGCCTGGGCCTCCGGCTACGCCGTAGGGGCACCCCTGGGCGGAACGCTCGCCGACCTCGGCGGCGACACCCTCTCCTACCTCTTCCTCACCGTCGTGTGTTTGCTTACCCTGGTCCTGCTGCGAAAGACTCTCTAGCCCGATCGCTAACGGGATGCTGCGCAAGAAGATCATCAAGCTGACCGCGGTCGCCGGCATAATCCTCTTCGCCACCGGACTGCACCTCGGGGTGACGGGCAGGCGCGTTCTCGCGAACCGCAAGCATCGGGCAGCTCACCCGCCGCGTTGGCGGAGAGCGATCGACTTGAGTATCGCCCAGCCTACGACGCCGGATATCAGCGAGGCCGCCAGTATCCCGAGCTTGGCCGTCTCAAGGAGATCGGTGCCCACGAAGGCAAGGTCGGCGATAAAGAGGGACATGGTGAACCCGATCCCCGCCAGCCAGGCTGCCCCGTAGACGTGACGCCAGGAGACGCCTTCTGGCAGCTGCGAGAGGCCGCTCCTCACCGCCAGCCACGCGAACAGGGTGACGCCGAGCTGCTTGCCGATCACGAGCCCGCCCACTATGCCGAGGGCCACGGGGCTGGCGAGCGCCTCTGCGATACCCCCTCCGAGCGGCACGCCGGCGTTGGCCAGGGCAAAGAGCGGCATGATAGCGAAGACGACCCAGGGGTGAAGGGCGTGTTCCAGCTCGTGCAAGGGGGGTTCGAGCCTGTATGTCGCCCTGTTGAGCGCCTGGAGGGCTGCCTGGCGCTCCTCGTTCGTGAGAACACCCTCTCCCTTCCCTCCTGCCTGCTCGAAGCGGTCCAGGATGTACCTGCCGCGCTCCAGGAACTCGCCCGGGTTGATAAACGAAGCGGCCGGCACCGTGAACGCCAGGAGAACGCCGGCTATGGTGGCGTGGACCCCCGACTGCAGGAGGGCCAGCCAGAGACCCGTCCCCAGCACCACGTACACCAGCGTCTTGCCCACCCCGATCAGGTTTACCACGATAAGTGCCGCCAGGAACCCCGCGCCGGCTGCGAGGGCGCCCCAGGAGATCTCCGAAGTGTAGAAAAAGGCGATCACCAGCACGGCCACTATGTCGTCCACGATGGCGAGCGCCGTGAGGAACACCTTGAGGGCTACGGGCACCCTCTCTCCGAGCAAGGCGAGGACGCCGAGGGCAAAAGCTATATCCGTCGCCATAGGCACCCCCCAGCCCGCGGCCCCCTCCGTCCCGGCGTTGAGGGCTATGTAGATCACAGCCGGGACTGCCGCCCCGCCTACGGCGGCGGCGATGGGCAGCGCCGCGTTCTTGGGGGAGGAGAGCTCGCCCACCAGGATCTCGCGTTTGATCTCCAGCCCGACGACCAGGAAGAAGACGGCCATGAGGCCGTCATTGATCCAGAGCGTCAGGTCTTTGGAGAGGGAGAAGTCGCCGAGCCCGACCGTCAACTCCGAGGCCCACAGTGAGGCGTAGCTCTCGCCCCAGGGCGAGTTGGCCCACACGAGGGCGACCACGGTGGCGACTATGAGCAGTACGCCACCTGAGGACTGCCTGTCGGCGAACTCCTGGAAGGGGCGTACGATCTTCTCTACGGGCCGCTCCTGCTTTACGCGCACTGACAGTTTCTACCATCGAGAGAGCGAACGCGCATGCGCAACCCGGCCAATCTACCGGCGCATAGACCCCTCGGCGCTAGCTCACCTCGCAGATAAAGAGCGGCGGGATGTGCATGTAGGTGGCGCTCGGGCTCGGGCCGACGGTGTCCTGCGCCATCTCGAGCGCCTCGGCCACCGTATCCGAGCGCTTGAAGCCGAGGCGCTTGGTGGTCTTCGGGTCGCCTCCGACCACGATGATGTCCCCGAGGTGCTCCATGGCGTGCGCCGCCCAGTAGAGCACGGTGAAGGGATGGACGCCGTGGTAGGCGTAGGAGTTGCGGTACAGGGTGCGGTACCAGGGGTCGTAAGCGTACCGCTCCTCGTAGCGGCTGGCGATCTCGTACAGGTCGGTGGTCTCGGGAAGCACCTCGTTCCAGAGGTCTATGTAGGATGGATGGTGGATCTCGTGGAACTCCTCGGGCATGGGGTGGGTCCCGATGAGGACCCCGCCCCGGCGCACGAGCGGCTTGCCCCTGTACAGATTGAAGAGGTAGCCGAGCAGCATGTTCATGACCAGCAGCGGGTTCATTACGGAGTTGACGTTGTAGGGTCCCAGGTACGGGACGCCGAGCAGCACCACGTCGGACTGTCCCTCGACGGGCACGAGCTGCTGGCGGTAGGTGTGCTCGAGGGTCTCGGCGTGGACGGGTTCGGTAGCGCCGGCCTGCACGCTCGTCATCTTGTGCGGGGCCTTGATGCTCTGGAAGACCTTGCGCGCGCCACGGCGCGGCATCGAGCGCGTCGCCCCGTGGTTCGCGAGGAAGTTGGTCCTCGTTATCGCATTCCACTCGTGCTCGGGCTTCGCCATGAAGTCGAAGACGTGCGGGTAGGAGGCGTTGTTCAGGGTCGTTTCGATGTGGAAGACCTTCACGTTCTCGTCGAAGATGCGGCCCATGCGGTCTATGGAGCCGTGCATCGCCGAGTTGGGTGGGTCCATGAGCGAGCGGGTGTGCTCGAGCGTCTCCGGGTTGTGGTGGTGGCGGATGGAGGAGTAGGGGGAGAGGCCGGTGTGGACGGACTTGTGGCCGCCGTCCATCGGGATGTAGTTGACGTTTACGTAGACGAGCAGGTCGCTCTCGGCGACCCGCCGGCTGACGCGCACCTCCTCCCCCCGCTCGGTCTCTCCGATGGTCGTGTGGTTCTCCTCGTCCTCTGCGTCGTAGTTGTAGAGGCGGTCGGGGTAGAAGCGCTCCACTATCTTCTTCCCGAGCATGTGCTGTATCTCCGCCTTCGTCATCCTGCGGTGCAGCCCGAGGGCCGCGATGAGGTGGATATCCTCGACGCCCTTCGCGTACGCCTTCTCCAGCACCTTCTCCACTATGAGCTGGCGGTTGTCCGGGGCCTGCATGGGGGGGAGTGGGATCGAGAGGTCGTCGAAGGCGATGGTGAGCTTCATGCCGGGCCGAAGCAACTCGTGCAGCGGCTCCATCTCCATCGGCTCCAGGAGCGCCCGCTCGATAGCGACGCCGGGGTCGGCGAGCGGCGTGAGGGAGCCAGGCGGGTAGACCACCCGCGTCCCCTCGGGGAGCTTCTCGTAGTGAAACCCGTCCCCCGCGTTGAACATCATCGGGGGGCTGTTCTTGTCGAGGATGGTAGTGAAACCCGGCCGGCTCATCTATCTCCTGTCCTAGCGATCCGAAAAAAGCGTTCCTATTGTCTGCTTTCGGCGGTGCGAGGACAAGTGCTCTTGGTTGTCAGGGGGGATAGGGCGGCGAGGACGCGGTCCTTTCCTTAGCTTCTCATGAGCTCGTGCTCCGGGCAATCGACCCTCAGGTCACCGGGACCGAGGGGCATGTCGAGCAAGCCGCAATGGTGGGGCGTATCGAGACCCGGATGGACGTCCCGCTGGAAGAACCGGCACGTGACGCACATGCGCGCGACCGTTACGACCCCGGACCTCTGCAGAGATCCGATCAGGCGCATCAGGAACCGCATCACGACCTCTCTCTCTTGCGGCGGATAGAGGTCGAGGTGCTCTCTGACCATGTTCGCCCAGCCCGAGAGCTCGGCCGCCACCAACTCGCCCTCCGGGCTCAACCGAAGGGTGATCACACGCCGGTCCTCCGGCCAGCGCTCCCGGTCCAGAAGACCCTTCGCCTCCAGTGAAACTACGGCGTCGCTCACCGTGGCGGGGGTGAGATCGAACTCCCTGGCGAGCTGGCCGACCCGCCCGAGCTCGACGTCGTGGTAGAGCAGATAGACGAGGAACTGGGCCTGGATGGGGCTCAAGCTGTGCTCTCGCGCTCTCTCACGCAGCAGAACCCGAAAAGCCTGGCCGAGCCGCTCGAGCGAGGCGACGATCTTGGCGTCTACGTCCTCGTGCTGGAAGGACGGGTCGAAGACGGAGCCCAATAGACTAGTAGTCTCCTTCTCTGGCGTACGGCTGGCTCCACAGGGTAACGTGCAGCACCACGGATTTGAACCACGCCTGGTGCATCTTCTCCACCTCTTCGTCAGGGTGGCCCTTGCTCGCCAGAAATTGCCTCATCGTCGCGGTGATCGGGTAGATAAAGGCGATCATGTAGCGCAGCGGGATGTGCTCCGGCGCCCGCGCTCCATCGGTGCGGTTCTTCTTGGCCCGCGTGTGCCGCAGCGCGATCTCCTGCTGGTAGTCGAGCCACTCCCGATCGTAAGGACGCCGGCAGGCGTCAAGTATCCAGCGGCCGAACCGCTCACGCACCCGCCCGAGATACTCCGGGTCCGGCTCCCCCTCGGGATCGCTGAAGTAATAGACCAGGTGCGGATGAGACCCGACGAAGCCATACCAGAGATCCAGCACCTCCTCGACCTGGTCCTCCAACACATCGCCCGCCTTGCGCAGATACTCCTCGTCCTCCTCTCCAAAGAGAACCGTCTGCTTCAGCAACTCCAGATCCTCACCCCCAACCGGCGATCGCGCTACCGCCTCACTCCCGAAGCCATACCCCGGAATGCCCCTCTCCTCCACCTTCGCCTCCTCTATCTACATATTTAGGAGTCCTAATGTATTCTGTAGGTGGCGCAGAGGGTTTGTCAAGAGTGAGGCCGGGATGGCTCATGCTGCGCCCTTCGGTCGCAAAGCTCTATGGTCGAAGACGACTTTGACATTGCCCTCTCTGCCCGCGGAGCGAGCGGCGGCGATGGCATCCCGGTACTCCGTGAGGCGGAAGCGTGGGCCGACCAGGGAAGCGAGGTTCATCGCTGGCGCGAGGCGGAGCGCGAGCTGGAAGCTCTTGATCTCCTCTCCCGCGTACCACTCTACCCCGTAGGCGTAGGAGCCGGCGAGGGTCACCTCCTTGTGCCACAGCGCCGTGAGGTCGAGGCAGCTGCGCGCGGAGGGCATCCCCACGAGAACGACCTCGCCATCGGGCCTGGTGAGCCTCACGGCGTCCTCCATCGTTCCCGCTGCTCCCACGCACTCGAAGGTCTTGTCCGCGCCGCCCATGACGACGGGCTTGCCTATCTCCGGTCTGTACGCCTCCGTGCCGAGCATGGCGGGGAGGGCTGTATAGGTCTCTTTCGGATGCACCACCTCGTCCGCTCCAAGGCGGAGGGCCTCCTTCCTCTGCCGGTCGTGCTTGGCGACGCAGACTACGCGTCCGGCGCGGGTCAGGTTCTTCAGCGCCGCGACGACGAAGAGGCCCACGGAGCCGGCCCCGACCACGAGCGCCGTCTCGGCTGGGCCCGGATCCGCCTTCAGCGCCGCGTGGAGTGCGCAGGCGAGCGGCTCCACCGCGACGGCGGCCTCGTCCGGCACGTCGTCAGGGACCCTGTAAAGCTGGGAGGGGTGGGCGACGAGCGTTCCCTCGGACCAGCCTCCGCCGGTGTCGCGGCAGAAACCCGTCTGGATGCCCGGCGATATCTCACCTTTTGCGACGTTCAGGCACAGGGCGTAGCGATTCGAGGCGCACATACGGCACGGAGGCACTATGCCGCGCACCGCGCAGCCGAGGGCGGGTTCCAGGACGACTCGCTCACCGGCGCGAAAATCTCCATTGTCTTCGGCAACGACGCCCATTACCTCGTGACCGAGGACGAAGGGTGGGGAGGTGATCGGGGAGAAGTAAGGCGAGTTCTCCGAGGAGAGCGTCCCCAGGTCGGAGCCGCAGATGCCCGAGAGGAGGGGTCTGATCCGTACCCATTCGGGGGTCGGGAGCGAAGGATCCGGGATCTCTTCGAGCCTCAAGGGGGAGAAGCGGCTCGTCTCCAGGCTTTTTATGCGCTTTGCGCCGGCGCGCATGAGCAGGTAGCGCGGGACGGATTTGCTGTAGCGGAGGGCGAGCACCCTAGACCTGGTCTGGGGAGGAGCCGTTCTTGCTCCAGCGCCGCAGCTGCCAGCCGCGTTCCTTCGCCGCCGCGGCGAGCCTGCGGTCGGGGTTCACGGCGACCGGGTTGCCGACGGCCTCGAGCATCGGCAGGTCGGAGATCGAGTCGGCGTAGGCGTAGGAGCGGCCGAGGTCCACGCCCCGCTTGCGGGCGAAGGAGGCGAGCATCCTAGCGCGGGCCTCGCCCGCTACCGGCGCCCCGGAGAGCTCTCCGGTGTAGAGGCCGTCCTCCTCGGCGAGCGAGGCGGAGAGCACGTCGTCGGCGAGGTCCTTGAAGGGGTCGAGGAGGAAGTCTAAAGCGCCCGAGAGCAGGACCACGCGGTGGCCCATCCGCTTGTGCTCGCGCAGGCATTCCAGGGCGTCGGGGTAGATGCGGCTCAGGGTGAAGCCGGGGAAGCTCTCCTGGCCGAGGTGTCTGGCGCGGGAGGGCTCCCAGCCGGCGTAGTTCTTGTAGAACGCGCGGTTGAAGTGGGCCCGGCTCACCTTGTCCAGGGCCCAGTAGAAGGGGATCTTGGCCAGAAACCCGGCGGCCCAGAGCGGGCGGGCCGCCGCTGGCATCTCGCGCATCTTCAGCCAGGCGTAATAAGAGACCACGTTCGAGCCGACGAGCGTGCCGTCCACGTCGAAGATCGCCGCCACCTCCGCGGGCCTCTCCTCGGCCGCCTTCCTGCGCTTCTTGCGGCTCGGGCGCGTCGTGAGCGCCGGCAGGTGGGTCCTCTGCAGCCACTCTCTCCAGTCCAGGTCGGCGATGTCGAAGGGGAACTCCTCCCTGTCCTCTCGCGAAAGAGAGTCGAAGAGCTCCAGGGTCCGGGCCGTCGAGAAGGTCGCGGTCCCCGAGGAGTAGGGGCCGTAGATGCGGCTGTAGTAGAGGCTCATCCTGGCGCGCTTCTCGGCGCGGGCGATCCTGCCCCGCAGATCGGCGGTGATGTGGCCTTCCGGCAACCTGGAGACCACCTCCCCGGCGACCTTGAGGCCAGCGAGCTCCGCCTTGAGCCGACGCTCCACGGCCCGGCGGCCGGGGAAGCTCCACTCCGCGGGCTGCAGCGGTCGTCCGCCCGAGTCGCGCAGCGGATTCTCGAGGAAGTAATCCCTGACGTGCTCGTAGAGCTGGCGGTAGCGCAAGGGATTGCGGTCCCCCGAGGCGACCTGGAACACCTCAGGGTCCTCGGGACGCCTCGCGGCGGCCGCCAGAGTTCCGTTCACGACGTGGTCAACGGGTACGATATCTACCAGGCTCTCGGGGTCGCCGGGGAACTCGCGCAGGATCCCCTTCGCAAACGCCATGATGATCGGGTCGGCCATCCTGGAGCCCTGGATCCAACCCGGATAAGGCTCGTGCTGGCTGCTCTCTATAATCGCGGGCCTGAGGATGATGAGCGGAACCTCGCCCCGCTCCCTGACGACCATCCGTTCCGCTAGCGACTTGGTGAAGGTGTAGACGTCGTGCCAGCCCAGAGCGCGGGCGCGCTCGGTACCGCGCTCGACGAGGCGCTCGCGCACCCAGGCCCGCCTGAGCTGGTCCGTCCTCTCGGCGACCTCCTCGTCTTCGCCGACCATCCCGAGCTCTCTCTTGGCCTCCGTCTCGAATCGCCTGAGCAGCGCGCGCTCCCTCGAGGCCTCCTCTACCTCCCGCACCACGCCCTCTAGATGCGACACCTCCTCGTAGGGGTCGAGCGGCGTACCGTTCGGCGACCGGCTCCCGGGCGGCTCCTCGGGCGCGAAGCCCTCGCGCATGCCGGCGACGTAGGCTGTCGAGACGTGCAAAAAGAGCGGCCTCTTCTCCCAGCCGCGCGCGAGCCGGAGCAGACCCAGAGTGCCATGGACGTTCGACTCGACCGCAGCGTCCAAAGGAGCGTCGAAGACAACCGAGGCGGCGGAGTGGATCACCACGTCCACCTCGCGCGAGAGCTCGGCGAGGTCCTCTGCGCCGAGACCGAGCGAGGGGGCGTGCACGTCGCCTTCGAGCACGCACACCTTGCTCGCAACGTAGTCGCGGAAAGAATCGCCCCTCTCCTCGCGCAGCCTGCGAAAGGCGGCTGAATCCAGCACATCGTTCTCCAGACGAGAAGAGGCGCTCCTCTCACGAGAGGCCCGGATCAGGAGGTACAGCCGACCCAGCTCGGGGAGGCTGCGAAGGATCTTCTCGACGAGCGCCGTCCCGAGGAATCCGGTCCCCCCAGTGAGCAGCACCGACTTCCCGCGGTAAGCCTCAGCGAGCACGCTTCTTCCTCACCCTCTCGCCGAATTTCCGCTCCCTGCCCGCGAGCAGCGCGCGCGCGTTCTCCCGGTGCCGCCACAAGACCAGCAGGCCGCCTGCGACCGTGTAGACCACGTAGGGGAGCGGCTGGCCGGTGACCAGGAACGCGAACGGCGTCACGATCATCAGCACGATCGCCGCCAGCGAAGTGTAGCGGGTGGTGAGCGCCACGATCCACCACAGCGCGAAGAGCGCAAGCCCGAGGGGCAGAGCGAGCCCTATAGTCGTCCCGGCCCCCGTGGCCACGGCCTTGCCCCCTCTGAATCTCAAGAACACCGACCAGCACGCGCCGATCACGGCTGCCATCGCCACGCCGGCTATGATCCACCCGTTGTCGGTGATCGCCCGCGCGAGCACGACGGGCACGAAACCCTTGAGCATGTCCCCGAGCATGGTCAGCGCGGCCGGCCACCTGCCCGCCGCCCGCAGCACGTTGGCCATCCCGATGTTCCCGCTGCCGACCTCGAGCACGTCCACGCCAAAGGCACGTCCCACCAGAAGTCCGGTGGGTACGGAGCCCAGCAGGTATCCGCACAAGACCAGGAGAAGCCCTAACATGGCGGAGAAAGTATAGCGGAACGCTGGGACTTTGGCCGGACTTTGCAGGCGTGTGGCGGCGCAGAGACCGCGGCGTGACGAGGAAGAAAACCAGTATCCCCGAGAGAAGGAACGGGATAGAGATCAGGCCTCGAGGCGGGGTCGGATCACCCGCCCGAAAGCCTCTACCTCGGCCTGCGGCATCTCGTAACCGGTCTCGAAGGTGTGAGCCGGAAAGAGGAAGGCGTGGTCGATACCGGCCTCCTCGTGCGCGCGGATCAAACGCTCCGCGCAGTGCTCGGCCCCGCCGAAGAGGCCAAAAGAGTCGCAGATGCGTTCGGCGAGGTCATCCGCTATGTGCTGCGGGCTCTCGGGCAGTCGGAGCCCGGCTTCCCGGAGCCAGCGGAGGTTCGACCGGCTCGGATACTCGAGCCACGGCTGGCCTGGGCGGAACCACCGCCGCGGCCACTCTCTGACCGTCTCTGCATCGCCCATGGCCACCGGCACTATAAAGATCTCGCGCAGTTCCGCCGGGTCCCGTCCGGCTCTGAGCGCCCCTGTCCTGAGGTGCTCCCTGGCCGCCGCGACGGAATGCGGGTGCAACCCAACGAGCATCAGGGCCCCGTCAGCGACCTCGCCGGCCAGCTCGAGCAGGCGCGGACCCGACGCGGTCAGCAAGACCGGCAACCGCCCGTCGGGATGGTTGCGCAGGCGCACGTTCGTCTCGCCGGAGGGTACCGCCTCTCCCGCCAGCAGCCGGCGTATCGCGACGACGTCATCGCGCAGCCTCTCGAGCGAGGCCCTGCGCCGCCCGGCGGACTCAACCGAGAGGAACCCCGGCGCGAGGGTCAGCAAGGACCTGCCGGGGGCCACCTCTTCGAGCGAGTTGGCGAGCGCGGCGAGCACCAGCGGATGGCGGGTGACGGTGTTGGAGGTGGCCGGGTAGAGTCTGAGATCGCCGGTGCGGGTCGCCGCAAGCGCCAGGGTGACGTAGACGTCTCTGCCACTGTGGTGGTGGTCGTGTACCCCGACGCCGTGGAACCCGGCCTCCTCGCACCTCAGGACGAACTGCACGACCTCGGGGATGCGACGCCCGACCGGGACCCTGATGTCTACCTTGACCCCCATCTACAACCACATCTCCCGGCTCCTCGCAACTTCGAGCGCGCGCGACATCGCGCGCGCCTTGTTGCGCGACTCCTCGTACTCCAGGGAGGGGACGGAGTCCGCCACGACGCCGCCGCCGGCCTGAAAGTAGGCGACGCCGTCCTTGAGGAGGGCGGTGCGGAGCGTTATGCACGTGTCGAGGCGACCGTCTACTCCGTAGTAGCCGCTGGCCCCCGCGTAGGGACCGCGGCGGGTGGGCTCGAGCTCGTCGATGATCTCCATCGCCCGCACCTTCGGAGCCCCCGAGACGGTACCCGCAGGGAAGGCTGCCGCCAGAGCATCCAGGGCGGTGAGATCGTCCCGCAGGTTTCCTTCGACGGTCGAGACAATGTGCATGACGTGCGAGTAGCGCTCTACCTCCATAAAGCTCGCCAGCTCCACCGAACCCACCTCGCTCACCCGCCCCAGGTCGTTGCGCCCGAGATCAACGAGCATGACGTGCTCGGCCCGCTCCTTCTCGTCGGCGAGGAGCTCCTCGGCCAGAAGGGCGTCCTCCTCCGGCGTCGCGCCCCGAGGCCGCGTGCCCGCTATGGGCCGGGTCATCACGCGTCGGCCCTCGACGCGCACGAGAGGCTCGGGCGAGGCGCCCACGAGGTAGAGGTCCCCCAGCTTCAGGTACGTCATGTAGGGTGAGGGGTTGACCGTGCGCAGGCCCCTGTACAACAGCAGCGGGTCGAGGTCGCCCACGGGCGAGGCGAACCTCTGGGAGGGTACGATCTGGAAGGCGTCCCCCGCCCGGATGTACTCCTTGGCCCTCTGCACGGCTTCCTCGTACCTCTCGGGGCTGAAGTTCGAGGAGATGCCCAGGTCCCCGCTGCCGGACGGGAGCGCCCGGCGCGAGAGCGGGGCGGAGAGCCTCTCGGCGACCCGCCGGATATCGTCGGCGGCCCGGCGGTAGGCCGCGGCGAACCCCTCGCCCTCGACGTCGCGCAGACGGCCCGCGTCAACCAGCGATATCACCAACACCTTGTGCCTGAGGTGGTCGAAGACGACGAGCGAATCGGTAACCGCGAAGTACGCCTCCGGAACGTTGAGGTCGTCGGGAGGGGCGTCCGGAAGCCTCTCCAGGTACCGCACGGCGTCGTAGGCGAGGTAGCCGACCGCTCCACCGACGAACGCGGGCAAATTCGGCAGCGGGGCGACGGTCTTCCGGCCCATGATCTCCGCCAGGCCCCGGAAGGGATCTCTGGCCGGCACCTCGCGCACCCCGTCGGCGTCCACGACGGTGTAGAGGCCTTCGCGATACGAGAGCGTGCGCTTGGGGTCGAAGCCGAGGAAGGAGTAGCGGCCAAATCTCTCGGCGGCCTCGGCGCTCTCGAGCAAGAAGACGTTCTCCTCTCCCGAGAACTTGAGGACCGCTGAGATGGGCGTCTCGAGGTCCCCGATGAACTCGGCGTAGAGCGGCACGACGTCATAGTCCCTGGCGAGGGCGCG
>DASTQK010000070.1:0-7204 GCA_035761765.1 Rubrobacteraceae bacterium | reverse complement strand
GAAGCCGAAGAGGAGCATCGCGTCCTCCCGTACCACCATGCGCGTGTGGATGACGCACTCATCACCGAGCGAAGGCAGCGCCCGCAACGTCGCCACCGACGCCGAGGCACGGTAGCCAACACCCCCGACGTCTACAACGACGCCCTGCGTGTCCTTCTCGACCAGTATCCCGCGAAGTCTGTGTATCATCGGCTAATTATCACGCACGAGCGGCTATTTCCCCACCCCCACCTTCCCCGACATCCTGGAGGAGAAGGCGTGGCAGATGGCGATGGCGAGGCCGTCGGCGGCGTCGTCGGGGCGCGGTGTCTCGCGCAGGTTCAGGAGGGCGCGAACCATCTCCTGGACCTGGCGCTTGTCGGCCCGGCCGTAGGAGGTGATCGCCTGCTTCACCTGCAGAGGCGTGTACTCGTGCACCTCGACCCCGGCCTTGTACGCAGCCAGAATCGCTACACCGCGTGCCTGCCCGACCGTGATAGCCGTGGTCGCGTTGGTGTTGAAGAAGAGCTCCTCGACCGCGACCGTCTCGGGCCTGTACCCCTCAAGGAGCTCGGTTACGCCGTCGAAGAGGCGCCCCAGCCGGCGCGGCATCTCCCAGTCTGACGGCGTGGTCACGGTTCCATGCTGGACGTAGCGTAACCTGTTGCCGTCCTGCCGGATGACGCCCCAACCCATCGTCGCCGTCCCCGGGTCTATGCCCAGGATGGTGTGGCCTCTACCTCGGGTGGTGAGCATGGCCTAAGGTTACCCCGTCCCCGCCCGGCTTGCACCGGCTTCTACATGTGGTGTACCGGGCTCGCACCCGCCACCATAAAGGCCCCGTAACGGCCTGAGGCTGAAAATGTGCAGGCCGCGGGAACTAGAGAGCCCCTCCTGAGATTCAGGAGGGGAGGATGGGGAGGGTAGCTACCTCGTCTCTTCGCCGGCTACTACCGACATCACGTCATCTGAGATGTCGAAGTTGGCGTAGACTTCCTGGACGTCGTCATTCTCTTCCAGGGCGTCTATGAGCCTGAGGGTCTGCTTGGCGGTGCTTGCGTCCAGGTCTATCGAGTTCTGAGGCTGCATGGTGATATCGGCGTTCTCGAACTCGACGCCTGCGTCGCGCATCGCGTCCCGCACTGCCGCGAACTCTTCGGCAGAGGTCACGACCCTGAAGTCGCTCTCCATCTCCTCGACGTCCTCGGCGCCGGCTTCGAGCGCGAGCTCCATGAGCTCATCCTCGTCCACAGATTCCTTGGGTATGAGAATGACGCCCTTGCGCTCGAAGAGGTAGGCGACGGAGCCGCTCGTGCCGAGCTTGCCGCCGTTCTTGGAGAAGATGTAGCGGACGTCGGAGGCGGCCCGATTTCGGTTGTCCGTCAAGACCTCGACCATCACCGCGACCCCGCCCGGGGCGTAGCCTTCGTAGGTGATCCGCTCGAAAGTCTCGGCCTCACCGTGGGCGCCCGTGCCCTTGTCTATGGCGCGCTGGATGTTGTCGTTTGGCATGTTGGCGTCTTTGGCCTTGGAGACCGCGAGCGCGAGAGCCGAGTTCATCTCGGGGTCTCCCCCGCCCTCGCGCGCGGCGACAGATATAGCCCTGCTGAGTTTGCCGAAGAGCGCACCCCTCTTGGCGTCGGCCGCGCCTTTCTTGCGCTTTATGGTCGACCATTTGCTATGACCGCTCAATTCCGCATACCTCCCGCAAAAAATACTCGTGGAACCTAAGGTCGTCGGTCAACTCGGGGTGGAACGCCGTCACCAGTATGTTCTCTCCCCTCGCCGCGACGACCTTACCGTCTATCTCGGAGAGGACCTCGACGCCGGGGCCCACGTCCTCGAAAAAGGGCGCCCGGATAAAGACCCCGGTGAAGGGCTCCTCGAAGCCCTCCACGGCGAGATCCCGCTCGAAGGAGTAAACCTGCCGCCCGAACCCGTTGCGCTCGACGAGCGCGTTCATAAGGCCCAGGAGCGGCTGGCGCGGTCCCGTGGTTGCCGAGGCCGCGAGCACCATCCCGGCGCAAGTACCCCATACGGGGCCACCCTTGTAGAAGAAGCTGCGGACGCCGTCCAGGAGGCCGGATGAGACCATGAGGTTCCCGATCGCAGTGGACTCCCCTCCCGGAACTATTATGCCGGCGAGCCCGTCGAGGTCTCCGACCTCGCGCACCTCGACGGGCTCTACGCCGAGCTCGCGTAGTATCTCGGCGTGCTCCCGGAAATCCCCCTGCAGCGCGAGTACCCCTACCTTCGCGGGCGCCGGTTGGCTCTTGTGACCGTTACCATCCACGGGTCGCGAGCCGCTCTCCTTCCGCCAGGTCGCCCATCTCCCTGCCGACCATCGCCTCGCCCAGGCCCTTGCTCGCCTCGGCAATAGCACTCGCGTCACGGAAGTGGGTGGTGGCCTTCACGATAGCGCGCGCCCTGCTGGCCGGGTTGCCGCTCTTGAAGATGCCGCTCCCGACAAAGACTCCGTCGGCCCCGAGCTGCATCATCAGCGCGGCGTCGGCGGGCGTCGCGATGCCGCCCGCCGTAAAGAGCACGACCGGGAGCTTGCCATTCTCGGCGACCCAGCGCACCAGGTCGTATGGCGCCCCGAGGTTCTTCGCCTCGGTCATAAGCTCCTCGGAGCCGAGGGTACTCAGGCGCCTGATACCGCCGACTATCGCGCGCATGTGGCGAACCGCCTCGACGACATTCCCGGTCCCGGCCTCGCCTTTGGACCGGATCATGGCCGCTCCCTCGCCTATGCGCCTGAGCGCCTCACCGAGATTGGTCGCCCCACAGACGAAGGGCACCGTGAAGGCCCACTTGTCGATGTGGTTTGCCTCGTCGGCCGGCGTGAGCACCTCCGACTCGTCTATGTAGTCCACCTCGAGGGCCTCGAGGACCTGGGCCTCGACGAAGTGGCCTATGCGGGCCTTCGCCATAACGGGTATGGAGACCGCGTCCTGGATCTCCACTATCTTCTCGGGGTCACTCATCCGAGCGACGCCGCCCTGCGCCCTGATGTCCGCGGGCACCCGCTCTAAGGCCATGACGGCCACGGCCCCGGCCTCCTCGGCTACTCTAGCCTGCTCCGCGTCGACGACGTCCATGATGACCCCGCCCTTGAGCATCTGGGCCATCCCGCTCTTCACCCTGAAGGTGCCTGTTGCCTGACCGTTGTCCGCCATACGCTACTCCCGCCGCTCCTTACTAGAATTCGTAAGCGTTATCTTACTACCGGCGCCCCCGCAGGCCAAACGCCACGACGGCACAAAAGAGGTATCGGGCTTCAGAGCTTCTTGCGCTCTTTAGGGAACTCCTCGGAAAACTTCTTCAGGAACTCTTTTCCGGCGTGGCTCGCGGCGCGCATCGCGGCGGGGAGCGCTGCGCTAGCCTCCCTGCGCACAACCTCGGGAATTCTATCGGATAGCCACTTTCTCATCGTCCACCTTAGACACGGTTCTTGCCGTCGGGGATACGCCGGATCAATCCAGCTCGATCTTCTCCCGCTCGGGAGCAGCGTCGCCTGCTGCCCTCTGTGGGGTAATAAACGCTGCGACGCCTCTAAGCACCTCTACCCCTGCGCGACGGAGATGTCTTGCGGCCTGCACGCGGCGCTCCCCCGGCACGAGCGCGTAGGCTACGAGGCCGAGCAGGGGGTAACGCCTGGGCTCAGGAGAGGGCATCGCGCAACCTCACCCTCAGCCGCCCCTCCTCGATGCCAGCGCCCGCGGCGTGCAGCCGGGCTATCGAGTCGGGCAGCAGGATGTTCCGCCTGTAAGTCCCGACCCGTACGAACAGCTCGGCTCCGTTCTTGGAGAGGTCTATATCCTTCTTCTGCGCCAGGGGCAGATTGAAGACCACGTCGTAGCCTTCGGCGTTCTTCTCTATCTCGTGCGTGGCGCCCCGGAAGAGCACCGCCAGGGGGTCCGTCCCGTCAAAGACGTCTGCGGCCAGCTCGCCGAGCGGCCCGAGGCCGTACATCTCGCGGTCGAAGAGGCGGGCCGTAAGGAGCGGTATCGGAGAGAACGAGTCCTCTATCGTCTCGAGGTGCCGCGCTTGCGCCGCGCGCCAGCGATCGAAGTACGGGTCCGATATCTCTTCCGGCAGAAGCCGGTTCACGACCACGGCGTCCACCCCGTAGTCGTAGAGGTTCAGGTACGTGTACGCGCGACGCGCCTCGGCGACGACCATCTTCTCGGCGTTCACCACGAGCCTGACGGAGGCGTTCTCCCTGTCGGTGAGGATCTCTTCGACGCCGGCTATAGCCTCGTAGAACCTCTGGCCGGCGGCGAACACGCTGTCCTCGGGGAACGGGGGCAGAGAGCTCACCCTGCTGGCGAAGGGCCGGACCAGCTTCGCGGCGCGGCGCTGGATCGGGAAGATCTTCTCGATGTACCAGTTCATCTGGTCCGGCAGGCTCAAGAGCTTTAGCGTCTCGCCGGTGGGCGCCGCGTCCACGATGAGCGCGTCGTAGTCGTCCTCGCGGTGGTGCCGCCGAACCATAAGCAACCCGAAGAGCTCGTCCATCCCGGGGAGCAGCGCCAGCTCCTCGGCTGCCAGAGTGTTGGCGCCCTGCCACTCGAAGACGGTGGCGACGTAGGCCTGGATCTCGGCCCAGTTGTCCTCGAGCATGGCCGTGTAGTCCGTCTCCTGGGCCCATACTCCTGGCGCCATCTCCTTCGGCTCCGGCCCGACGGGCGCATCGAAGGCGTCGGAGAGCGAGTGCGCGGGGTCAGTGCTCATCACGAGCACCCTCCTCCCGGTCCGCGCAGCCTCGAGGGCGGTCGCCGCGGCCACGCTCGTCTTGCCGACGCCGCCCTTCCCGGTGTAGAGGATCGTCCTCAAGCCTGCAAAGCCGCCGGGTCCGCAACGAACGTCGCCGCCATGCCGGCTGCGAGAACGGCTATCAGGCCGAAGTACGCCAGCGCCACCAGGAGCCGGTGTTTCGGGTCGACCTCGTAGTACTCCTGCCCTTCCGGGGTGTTGCGAGCCCTCCAGCGGCGCCACAGCTCCATCCCGCCGAGCAGGGCGATCAGGATCAGGACCGGGTTCGGGCTCACGATTACCAGCGCCGCGACGCCAGCGATCCCCACGAGCCAGAACACGGGTGAGAGCGCCCCGACCGCCCGGCCGCCGTCGAGCGGCAACATCGGAAGCAAATTGAACAGGTTGAGGAAGAACCCGACGTAAGCGAGCCCGAGAAACAGCGGCTCCTGCGTGAGCTCGTAGATCCCCCACGCCCCGAGCGAGCCGAGTGCGCCGAGGACGGGCCCGGCTAGCCCGACGCGGGCCTCGGCCAGGGCGTTCTTCGGCATCTGCTTCATCATCACGAGAGCTCCGAGGAAGGGTATGAACATCGGGGCAGACGCCGGTATACCCTCGCGCCGCAGCTGCAAAACGTGCCCCATCTCGTGCACCCAGATCAGGACGACGAACCCGACCGCGAACCAAACCGGGAAGAGCAGCGCGTAAGCGCCGACGCTCACCACCATCGTCAGCGCGGTCCCCAGGAACTTGGCCTTCAGCGCGAGCAGCGCGAGGCTCTTGAACTTCACCAGCAAGAGCCCGACCGCCGCGAGCGGCGCGAGCAGGCGCCCGATCAGGGGCCAGCCCCCGCCCTCGGATCGCGGATACTCCGGACGACGCGCTTCGAGGTCGCTCCGGAAGACGGGCTCCCGCGTCCGACCTTCGTCGTACCGATCGGGAAACGAGGGACGGTCCATGACCAGATTATACCGCCCAAGGAGCCTCGAACGCCTCGAGGAGAGAACGGGTCTCACTACGATTTTTTTCAGCTTCTAGGTTCCTGGGCATTCGGGCTGATCGAGGGTCGCAGTCCGTCCCCTCAAAACCTGAAGGCCTAACTCTAGACGGGCGGGCGACGCTCCTGCTCGAAACGCTGCTGCTCCTCGACGGTCCGGATCGCCTCGGGCACAGCCTCGAGCCGGCCGCGCGGTATCGGCTCCCCGCTGATATCGGAGAGTCCGTAGGTGCCCTCCTCGACCTTCTGCAGGGCTCTGTTGACGATCTCGAGCCGCTGCTCGACCTGCTCGGCGATCGTCGCGTCCATCTCGCGGTTGAAGATCTCCCGGCTCATGTCCCCGGCGTCGTGCTCGGTGAAGTCCCCCTCGCCCTCGGCACGCAGGCGCTCGTCTTCCTCCGCGCCGCGCAGGACCCTTAGCAACTCCTCCCTGAGGCTCTCCAGCCGCTCCTTCTGGTGCACGATGAAGTTCTCGTCAAGCTCTTTGTTCGTAGCCATAGTGAGGTTCCTCCAGAGATACGAAATCTGCAAGGCTAGAAGCTCATTCTTCCCCGTCAGGGGCCAATCCTACACGGTAGCGGACGCCACCACGCGCGGCTTGGCGTTCGGGGGCGGCTGAGGCGGCGTGCGGCCCCACGAAAGGAGACGTTCGATGCGGCTGAGGTGCTGGCGCGCGGGCTTGGGCTGCTCCCACAGCTCGGTCCGCAGCTGCCCGTCCTGGGCAAAGATCCTGACGTGGGTCAGCACGAACTTCGAGACGAAGACCGGCGGACCCTTCAGGTGAGGCGAGACCGGCTGCAGCTGGCGCAGAAAGCACCCGGAGTTCACCATCACCGCACTGCTGCCGTCCTGTCGCTGCATCTCGGACAGCGAGGGCAGGTGCGTGTGCCCGGAGACGAAGACGTCCACGGTGGTGGGGTCCAGGTCCGTCTCCATCGGCGGCCTCATCTCGCCGTTCAGAATCCAGCGTATCTTCTGCCGCGAGGTCTCTGCGGGCGAGTAGCGCGGTCTGCCGCCGGGGCTGATGCTCTCTGCCGTCTTGCGGACCGCGTGCCGGATCACCAGGAAGAAAACGCCGAAGATGAGCACTATCACGAGCCCGAAGAAGCCGATATCCAGAAAGAGAGCATGTACCTGCGGCAACGTTCGGGCGGCACCGAAGAACCCCTCAGACCCGGAACTCACGGCCAGGTAGTACGCCGCGACCCTGTAGACGCCATACGTCACCAACAAGGGCAACAGCAGATACGAGACCACCTTCCCGAGCAGGTCGTAGAAGTATCGACCCGAGATCCAGCGCGGTATCGCCACCAGCGGGTAGATCATCTTTATCTCAGCCAGATCCAACCCCCCCGATATCCTCCCCAGAGGCGCCACCCGCCGGGTGAAGTCCATGACGACGTGGTGCCCGAGCGGCGTGTCCAGCGGGTCGTGGTAGTCCTCGACGGTGTTAGCGGGGTCCAGCTGGTT
>DASTQK010000069.1:0-16318 GCA_035761765.1 Rubrobacteraceae bacterium | reverse complement strand
CGAGAGCCATGTCAATGATGTCCCCGCCGGGGCGGGGAAGCAGCAAGACCCGGCTCCCCTTCTCGAGCGCGACGCCCTCCACGACCACGCTCTGAAGCTGGGGTCTCTCCTCGAACTCCTTGTAGAAGTCTTCCACGCTAGCCCCCTAGCATCCTGAACTCCCGGATGGCCCCGTGCAGGTTCATGAGCTCCTCCGGCGAGAGGGACTCGCACCGCTCCAGGATCTCCCGCGCCCGCGGGTCGGAGGCGCGCACCTCCTCTTTCTCCTGGTCTGTGAGGGAGAGAACGTTCAGAACGAGCAACTGGTCTATCTCCGTCCCGTCAAAGAGATCGCCCGGGCTCTCGGGGGCGATCTGAGGGTAGTCATAGAGGATTATGGGGGAGGAGAGCATCTTGCTGCGGTCCCCTTCCTCGCCTATGAGGACCGGCCACGTCTTTATGTTCTCGCACCCTTGAGCAAGCTCCCTCGACTCCTCCGGCGGGTCCGTGAGCGAGACGAACTCTCCTGCTTCTACCGCGAGCGCCGTGTGGGTCGAGACGAAGGTCTGTCTTAGCGTGCTCTCCCTGTCCCCGCCTTTCCACGGGGTGGTGTTGGTGATCCTGACCGTCAACCTGTAGATACCCTCCCGCAGGAGATCAGCCTCCACCTCCACCGTTCCGCGCAGCGCGCGCCACCCGCGCACCAGTGCGCCCACGACCTCTCCTGTTGGGTCTCTCAGAGCCTCCTCGGTGCTGCCCGCAGGGATGTCTATGTCTGCCCGCCCGGGCCTCGAGAGCTCGAACCGTCCGACGGATACCTCCCGCTCGGCCGCCTCATCCCACGGCAGGTAGAGGTCTTGACCGACGCGCAACTCTTCCACGAATTCCGGCGTCGTAGAGGCGTTGCATGCAGCGTCTCGTTCTCTGGCGACCTTCCGTTCGACGACGTGCAGGAAGCGGACCTTCACCTCGACGGCGGGTGCTTCACCCGATATCAGGCACTGGGTCTGCATAAGCCAGGGGTCGTCCTCACCCCTGGCCTCGCTGTAGGCGCGCGGGTACACCCCGCCGAAGGTCCAGCGCTGCTGGTTCTTTCGCGCCGAGCGGCGGTAGGGCCAGAGGATGTACCCCTCGTAGAGCACCGCCTCGGCGATCTTCTTCGCCGCGTCCACCTAGCGCTCCACCTCCTGCCCATCCATGCTCACCAGAGCCTCGACGGCTGCCTCCCAGGTCGGGAATCCCCTGCGAACCTTGTAGTCGTAGAGCAGGTCGAAGGCGTCTCTGCGGAGCCGGATCCAGGCGCTGTTGGGGAAGTAACGCTCCATCATCTCCTTCCACAACCGGACCGGCAGCCGGAACTCCGCCTCCTTCTCCCAGGAGATCCGGGCCGTCTGCAACCAGCCCCCCTCCTCCGTATAGAAGACGGTGCCGCTGAACAAGAACTCCAGCGGCACCTCGCCGTCCTGGAGTGCGTGGAAGTACTTGGCCGCGACCACTTCGAGGTCGTAGGTGCAGGGCACGGGCATGTCCACGACCGTGCTGCTGGAGAAGGGGGGGACCTGCAAGACCGTATGGGTCCAGAGCAGGCTCCGCAACGTATCCTTCCACCTGCTCGGCTCGCCGAACAGTTCCAGCAGCCGCTCCTGCTCCCGGGCTTCGTAGTGACGCCGCGCAGCCGATATCCGGATCTGGGTGTTCAGGGCGACGGAGCGGACCGGCTCGTCCCCCAGGTTCTCGACGCGCAGCTTGAAGAGGAGGCTCGGAACGGCGGCGAAGGGCACTACCTCGGCGTCCACTACCTCGAAGCTCAGGTCAGGCACGACCAGCTCCCGCTCGCTGACGGCTCTCTCAAGCCGGAGGCAGGTTCGGGCTGTTCGGGTCTATCGGGTTTCTCTTCCCGGCGTTGATACCGGTGGACTTCCGGGCCCAGGACCGCATGGTGGGACGCCCCGCCCCTACCTCGCCGGTCTCTTCGAGGCCGGGCTCCGAAGCGGCCCCGCCCGGCTGGTTGCCCTGGCTCACCCCTGGCGTGTGCGCGGAGATGTCCGGCTTGGTGTCCGGCTTGCCTACCCTTATGTCGCCCAATTGTTTCCCCTTTCCTCGTAGCCTTGTTCTACCCTCGTGGCGGTCCTGGAGCGCTCGCGCAGCTCCTCGAAGAATCTACCTATCTCCTCCCAGACCTCCCGGCCGCCGCTCAGGCCCCTCCAGTTCGTTCGGATTAGCCCCACGAGGCTGTAGCACTCGTCCAGGGGGACCAGGTAGTGCTCGCGCGCCCCCCGCACGCGGTTCACCAGCAGCGCCTCCACGTCTGGCTCCATCCCTTTCAGGACCGGGTTGCTCTCTTCCAGCTCCTCCCACGAGCTCAGCGTGAGGAGCGACTCTGTGGGTCCCATCGGGCTGGGATAGAACGTCACGACCCTCTCGGCGGGCGTGCTGTAGAAGAAGAAAGCCATGTCCACCGGAACCCGCAAACTCTCCCACTGCGCATCGCTCATCTCGAAACCTTCGAGAGAGAGGCGGCGGTCGGGTACCAGCCGGTAACGGCCCTCGCTCGCCGCCTTCTTGTCGAAGAGGATGGAGCACGGCCGGCAGGCGCACAGCATCTCCCGCGTGGAGACCTCCAGGAGATGGCGGTGCTCGGGCGGTATCGGCTCGCCGCACAGGTCGCAGCGCTCCTGGGCGGCCTCTGCCGCCTTCCCGGACGCCTCTTCGGCGAACCGGCGCAGCGAGGAGAAAGCGGAGAAAGCCTCGCTGTTGCCTTCCTGGACCATGTGCCCCTCAGCCCGCCGCGCTGGGCAGCGCGATCTTTACCATGCTCCGCCGCCCGGGGCCCTGTCTCTCCTGGACGACTTCCTCGTTCACGAGCAGCGGGATGGGCTCCATGTGCAGCCGCGGATCATCCGCACACCTCCCGGCCCGGCGCACGTCGTAGCGACGCCCGCATCCCGGACAGCTCAACTCGTCCCCGTTCAGGGGACCCTCCTCCAGCGACCCTCCGCAGCCGGGGCAGAGGTGCCGGTAAGCGTAGAGGTCGTCCCCCAGCTTCGCGAAGAACACCGGCTCGCCCGAGACCTCCTTGAGTAGCGTTCCTCCCCCGGAGAGCTGGGGCAGAGTGCCGACGGTCGTCCAGGTAGAGGCGTCACGGCGGGACGATCCTTGCGCATCCGGTTTCTTCTTCTTTTTGCGCAACGTGGGTCCTGCGACCAGGGTCGGCCTGGTCTCGGCCACGCCCTCGGCCTCGACACCCTCCAGGTCCGGGGCGGCCTTCTGGAGGGTCTCCTCTATCGCCAGGTTGAGCGTCGCGGCGGAGGAGGGGCAACCCTCGCAGCTTCCCTGCAGCCTCACGCGCACCACGCCGCCCTCTATCCCCAGCAGCTCCACGTCCCCACCGTGGGACCGCAGGTAGGGCCGCACCTCTTCGAGGGCTTGAGCCACCCGCGTCCCAACGTCCAGCGGGTGAAGGCCGTGCAGGAGCAGCAGGTGCGAGACAAGCTCGTCCCCGGCGAGAGCCTCGAAGATCCTCTCGCGCTCCTTTCCCTCGGCGACGAATTCCATCATGCGCGCCAGCCCCTCGCCGTAGAGCTCCAGAAGAACCTGTACCATCTCGGCAGCCTTGGCCCTGGCGTTCGGGTCCTGGAGGGCTTCTATCTCTGCGAGAAGCCCCTCGATTCTGGCGACTCGCTCCTGCAATCCCTGGTCGTCGAGAAGCATTTCGACCTTTCTTCGAAAGGCGGGCCCTTTGCCGGGGACCCGCCCCTTCTCACCTCTTCGCAGAGGATTCCCGTCGGGAAATCTCTACTCTACGCCCAGCCCGAGGGTAGGGGAGTGGCGCACCTCCAGTATCTTGCCCTTGCCCGAATACATGTGCACCCCGCAGGGCAGACACGGGTCGAAGCTGCGCACGGCGCGCATGATGTCGATGCCCTTGAAGTCGTCGGGTCCGTTCTCCTCGAAGATCGGGGTTCCCATGACCGCATCCTCGTAGGGGCCCGGGGTGCCGTATGAGTCTGTCGGAGAACCGTTCCACGGGGTGGGCGGATAGGGGTGGTAGTTGGCGATCTTGCCGTCCCGGATCACCAGGTGGTGCGAGAGGACCCCGCGCACCGCCTCGTGGAAGCCGCAGCCGATGGCCTCGTCCGGCACCTCGAACTCCTGGAAGACCTTGGTCTCTCCCGCACGCAGAAGCTCGAGGGCCCGATCCAGGAAGTAGAAAGCCATGGCAGCCGCGTAGGCTATGAAGTAGATGCGGGCCCTGTCCCGCTCGATGGCGTTGGACCATTCGGGGATGTTCCACTCAAACTGCATCTCGGGGGTGGCTGCGGTCTTGGGGAGGTTGATCTGGACGCTGTGGCCCGTGGCCTTGACGTAGCCGACGTCCACGATGCCCGCGAGCGCCGTGGCCCAGAGCCTTGCGATAGCACCGCCGCCGGTGTCGAGCGCCAGGTGGTCTCCGGTGCGCCCATCGTACCAGCGCGGGCTCATGACCCAGCTGTACTTCCCGCCCTCCAGGTCCCGCTTCTGGGGCTTGGGGAGCGTGGTCTGGTTCCACGGGTGCCGCTTGTCCACCGGGTTGCCCAGCGGGTCCCGGCTCACGAAGGTCTCCTCGTTCTCCCAGTCCTCGTAGTAGGAGGAGCCGAGCAGGATCCGGATCCCGAGGTTGATGTCTACCAGGCTCGTGGTCACCAGCTCGCCGTCCACGATGATGCCGGGCGTGACGTAGGCGGCCCGTCCCCAGTCGGCCATGTTCTCGTACTTGTAGTCGCACGCGTCCGGGTTCTGGAAGGCGCTCCAGCAACCGAGCAGGACGCGCCTGCGGCCGACCTCTTCGTAGCCCGGCAGTGCCTCATAGAAGAAGTCGAAGACGTCGTCGTTCATCACGACGGCCTTCTTGATGAAGTCTATGCACCTCATCAGCCTGCTGAGGTAGTCCGTGAAGACCTGGGGCGTCGCGACGGTGCCCGTGCCGCCGGGGTAGATCGTCGAGGGGTGGACGTGCCGGCCCTCCATCAGGCAGAACATCTCGCGCGTGATCCGGCTCATGTTCAACGCCTCTTTGTACATCTCGCCCGTAAAGGGGTTGAAGGCGCGCATGATGTCCGCGATGGTGCGGTAGCCGTGGATGTTGGCGTTGGGGGCATCCGCCCCTTCCGCCCGCTCCAGGAGGCTCGGGTTGGTGCTCCCCACCATCTGCTCGCAGAAGTCCACGAACACCAGGTTGTCCTGAAAGATGGTGTGGTCGAAGATGTACTCTGCGGCCTCACCCAGGTTGTAGATCCACTCCGCCAGCGGGGGCATACGAATACCGTAGGCCATGTTCTGGGCGTAGACCGAGCAGACGGCGTGGTTGTCCCCGCAGATACCGCAGATGCGGCTGGTGATGAAGTGCGCGTCGCGAGGGTCCTTGCCCTTCATGAAGACGCTGTAGCCGCGGAAGATAGAGGAGGTGCTCTTGCACTCCACCACCTCGCGGTTCTCGAAGTCTATCTTCGTGTAGATCCCGAGGTTCCCGACGATGCGGGTGATCGGGTCCCACGACATCTCCACCAGGTTCCTGGCTTCCGCCGGAACTTCCTCTCGAATAGCCACTTGGCCGCCCCTTCCTACGCCCGCCAGCGCGGGTTGTAGCCGGTGGTGAGCTCCTGCTTGTTGTGGCGCCACTTCGGTTCTTTGTTGACCGTCTCGTTGGTTATGCTGCGGAGCTTCCGGATCATGGTGCCGTAGGCCTTGACCGCGACCGAGGAGAACGTCGCGCCCGGCGGCTCGTCCATGAACGGCATGAACTTGTCCGGGAAGCCAGGCATCGTGCAGCCGATGCAGATGCCGCCGACGTTCGGGCAGCCCCCGACCCCGTCCATCCAGCCCCGCTTGGTCACGTTGCAGTTGACGACGGGCCCCCAGCAGCCGATCTTTACCTGGCACTTGGGCGAGTTGTAGTCCCGGGCGAAGTCGCCCTGCTCGTAGTAGGCGGCCCGATCACAGCCCTCATGAACCGTCTTCCCGAAGAGCCAGGTCGGCCTGAGCTGGTCGTCGAGCGGTATCATGGGCGACATGCCCCCGGCCTGATAGAGCAGCCACGTCAGGGTCTCCATGAAGTTGTCCGGCTGCACCGGACACCCCGGCACGTTCACGATCGGGATGCCGGCCTGGGAGCGGAAGTCCCACCCCAGGTAGTCCGCGAGGCCCATGCACCCCGTAGGGTTGCCGGCCATGGCGTGGATCCCGCCGTAGGTCGCGCAGGTCCCGACGGCGACCACGGCCCACGCCCTCGGCGCGAGCTGGTCGATCCACCAGTTCAGGGTGAGGGGCTCGCCGGTCGCCAGGTCGTTGCCGAACGAGGTCCAGTACCCGTCACCGTTTATGTTCTCGTTGGGGATGGAGCCCTCGATGACGAGAACGAACGGGACGTCGAGCTCGTCGTTGGCCGCCTGGCGATAGACCCCCAGAAAGTCCTCTCCGCCGAGCGAGGGGTCGAGCACCTTGTTGTGCAGGTGTACCGTGGGCAGCCCCGGTATGTTGCCCAACAACACGTCCTCGATGCTGGGCAGCGTGGCCGCCGTGATGGAGACGGAGTCCCCGTCGCAGCTCATGCCCTCGGAGATCCAGAGTACATGAACCTCCTCCACCCCCGGCCCGTAGCTGGTGGCTTGAGTCTCGGTCACGAACCACTCCTCCTTTTCACCTTGCGGCCGCAGAAAGAATATCCGCGTTGCCAGCCGTACCTGCATGGAAGAGAGCCCGAGCAAACAAACCTTCCCTTGCTCGGACTCCGCAAGGGAACTACCCCAATATTCGAGAGCGCTGCCTCCCTTTCCCCTATCCGAGTAGGCTCGCCAGCTTGTAGCAGATCCCGGGTACCTCCCACCAACGCGGCACCCGGACTAGTACCAAACATTATTATAATCTGCGGTGCAAATCAAGATGATGCTCTGGGGGACACATCATGGTCAAACCGGTAGAGCTCTACGTCACGGCGGGTTGCCCTTACAGCGCGGCGGCGCGCGAGGACTTGGAGTGGCGCGGGGTGGACTTCGTCGAGTACGACGTGGAGCAGGACCGCGAGGCTTACGCACGGATGCTCGAGCTAACGGGAGGGAACCGCACGGTGCCCGTGATCGCCGAAAAGGGCAGACCCGTCCAGGTAGGCTGGATGGGGCAGGGGTGCTTCGTGTAGGGGAGGGGCAGGAGCCCGCCCCTGCTCGCATCTTGCTAGCATACGGCGGGTCCGGAGAACGGCCTGGTCAGGAGCGAGGTTGGAAGATCGAGGACAGGGCGCGCCGGAGACGAGGGGCGAGTACCGTCACTTCCTCGAGATCCCGACGCGCTGGATGGACAACGACGTCTACGGCCACGTCAACAACGTCGTCTACTACTCGTATTTCGACACGGTGGTGAACGGGTATCTGATCTCCTCTGGCGCTCTCGACATCGAAGAGAGCGAGGTCATAGGTCTCGTTGTCGAGACGCAGTGCCGCTACTTCAAGCCGATCACCTTCCCCGATGCGGTTCAAGCGGGCCTGCGCGTCGCCCGCCTGGGCAACAGCAGCGTCCGCTACGAGGTCGGGATCTTCCGTAACGACGAGGAGACGGCCGCGGCCCATGGCCACTTCGTCCACGTCTACGTAGACAGGGAGAATCGCAGACCTGCCGGTCTCCCGCCGGAGATGAGGGAGGCTCTGGAGCGGCTTCTGGTCGACGCGGGGTAGCTCCGTCTGCGGGGCCATAGTCGGTCGTGAAGCGCCCCGCATGATCTGACCGAGCGCGTCAGGAGTGGACGGGGGGCGGGCCGTTACCGCGATATCTGCGGCCGCTGCGGCGAACTGGAGCACGACCCTCTCTCCCCCGGCCGTTCAACGGGCGTTGCGGGTGCCCCTCTCGTCCAGGTAGCCGAGATGGATGTGGTCCGCGTGCAGCTCGAGCTGGTCGCGCTGTAGGATCCAGCCCCTCTCGCGCCCGTAGCCCAAGGAGTTCGACCAGGCGGCAGGGCCGATGATCTGGTCCGGCCTCCTTCGCGCGGGGATCCCGGCGAGGGTCCTTCCCACGTCCAGCATCTCGGGGTCCTGGGCGTTCCCCTCGACGGGCTTCCCGTCAACCCACCACACGTCGGCCGCCCTCCCGAAGTAGTGGGTGTTGGGCAGACCGCCAGCCTCGCCGTAGCCCTCGGGGATTCGGGGGCCGTCCGGGACCCCGAACTCGAAGTAGTGGACCTCCTTGAAGGCCTCGACGCAGACACGGTGCCGTCCGGTTAGGGCTCTGAGGGCGGCCACCAGGCGCTCGTCCACGACCCCGGCCTCGAGGTCCCGGGCCGCCTCCGGCGTCGCCCCGAAGTCCGGGTCATCCAGGAGCCTGCCTGCTGCCCCGCCGACCGACCTGTCCTCCCCGCCTGGGGGAAGGTCCAGATCCCACATCCCGCGCCCGACGCCCGGCGGGCATGCCGGGGTGAGATCCGGCTCGCCTCCGGATCCGCAAGCGACGAGAAGGAGCGCAGCGAGCAGGAGCAGCGCGGCGAGCAAGATCGCCCTGGCCAACCGGCGACCGCCTCTTCGGTATAGCGGGGCGAGGTCCCCCGGGTGGAGGCATTTCCGGATCATCAGGATTATTCTACGCCGCCGGAGAATGGCGGCGCGGGAGCGTCCTGTGTGCGCGCAGAAAAGCCGCCTGTGCTACACTGCGCGAACGTCGGAGAGAAAGGGGAAAGGCCGGCAAAACCGCAAAGACACCGGGGAAACGCCGCACTTGTAAGCCATTAACGGCGGCCCCGGAGCGGACCGTAGAACCTTGCTGTTTCGGGTGAGCGGTCTGCTGGCCGACCCCGGTCTTCGGGACCTCACGGGAAAGGAGGGCATGTGCGAAGGATTCAGATGACGGTGGACGGAAAGGCGCACGTAGCGGAGGTGGAGCCGCGGCTGTTGCTGATCCACCACCTCAGAGAGAACCTCGGTATCGGGGGCGTCCACTCCGGATGCGACACCACCAACTGCGGGGCGTGCACGGTCTTGATGGACGGCGAGTCGGTCAAATCATGTACGGTGCTCGCGGTGCAGGCGGACGGGCACGAGATCACGACGGTGCAGGGGATCTCCGAGAACGGCGAGTGGCACCCGATGCAGAGGGCCTTTCACGAGGCGCACGGGTTGCAGTGCGGCTACTGCACGCCGGGCATGATCATGGCCTCCATAAGTCTCCTCAAGGAGAATCCGAACCCCTCGGAGGAGGAGATCCGGGAGAACCTCGAAGGCAACCTGTGCCGCTGCACCGGCTACGAGAACATCGTCAAGGCCGTACGGCAGGCCGCGCAGGAGATGCAGGGCAGCCCGACGGCGGCTTCGTAGAAGGGGGTACGCAGTGACCGAAGCACCCGAGAAGTACGTAGGCGGCGGCGTACCCCGCAAGGAGGATCCGGCGCTCGTAACGGGCAGAGCCACGTGGACGGACAACATCAAGCTGCCGGGGATGCTGCACGCCTCTTTGCTGCGCAGCCCCTTCGCCCACGCGAAGATAACCTCTATAGACGTCTCGGAGGCGAAGAACCGGCCCGGGGTCGTCGCGGCCTTCACCGGAGAGGACCTGGCTGACGAATGGGCCGGCATCATTCCCTGTGGCTGGCAGATAACCGAAGACCAGAGGACCCCAACCCACTGGCCGCTGGCCAAGGACGAGGTCAACTACGCCGGCGACGCGGTGGCGGTGGTGGTGGCGACCGACCGCTACACGGCGAAGGATGCCCTCGAGTTCATCGAGGTGGAATACGAGGAGCTGCCAGCGGTGACGGACCTCGAGACCGTCCTCGACGAGGGCACCCCGCTGGTGCACGAGGTGTACGATTCCAACAGGTGCTACACCTGGACGCTCGACGTCGGCGAGGTCGATGAGGCGTTCGAGAAGGCCGACGTGGTCGTAAAGGAGCGCTACCTGCAGCCGAGGCTCATCCCGAACGCCATCGAGCCTCGGGCCGTGGTAGCGCACCCGGACCCCGTGAACGGCGGGTTCACCATCTACACCTCTACGCAGGTGCCGCACATAGCCAAGTTCGTGCTCTCCGGCATCTGCGGGGTGCCGGAGCAAAAGCTCAGGGTGGTGGCCCCCGACGTGGGCGGAGGCTTCGGCTCCAAGCTCAACGTCTACGCCGAGGAGGCGCTCGCGCTGGCGCTGGCGAGAAGGCTCGACACACCTATCAAGTGGGTAGAGGAGCGCTCGGAGAACTACCTGTCGACGACCCACGGGCGCGGCCAGATCCAGGATATAGAGCTCGCGGCGACGAGCGACGGCAAGATCCTGGGTCTACGGGCAGATCTGGTGGCGGACATGGGCGCGTATCTGCAGCTCAGCGGTTCGCTCATCCCCATCCTCGGCGCGTTCATGTACTGCGGCGTCTATGACTTCGACGCCTACCACTTCGAGTGCGAAGGCGTCTTCACCAACAAGACCCCGATCGACGCCTACCGCGGCGCAGGCCGCCCCGAGGCTGCCTACGCGATAGAGCGGATCATGGACGCCCTGGCGCGGCGGCTGGAGATGGACCCGGCGGAGGTGCGCAGGATCAACTTCCACGAGCCCTTCGACGAGCCCAAGACCCAGCCGGCGGGCATCCAGTACGACTCGGGCGACTACAACAAGACGCTGGACAGGGTGCTGGAGCTGGCGAACTACGAGGGGTTGCGCGAGGAACAGCGCAGGCGCCGCGAGTCGGGCGACCCGGTGCAGCTGGGGATCGGGTTCTCGACCTACACGGAGATCTGTGGCCTGGCGCCGTCCCAGGTCGTCAACGCCCTGGGCGGCGGGGGCGGCGGCTGGGAGGCCGCGGAGGTGAGGATGCTGGCCAGCGGCAAGGTGGAGGTGGTCACCGGAACCTCCCCCCACGGCCAGGGCCACGTCACCTCCTGGTCCCAGATAGCCGCCGACGCCCTCGGCGTGGACCTGGATGACGTGGAGGTCATCCACGGCGACACCGCCGCGGCCCCCTGGGGACGCGACACCTACGGCTCGAGGAGCCTCGCGGTGGGCGGCGTGGCCGTTCACATGGCGGCCCAGAAGGTCGTGGAGAAAGGCAAGAAGATAGCGGCGCACATGCTGGAGGCAGCCGAGGGCGACATCGAGTTCGAAGGCGGGCGCTTCTCGGTTGCCGGCTCCCCTGACCAGAACGCCACCATACAGGACGTCGCAGGAGCAGCCTACCTGGCGAGCGATCTGCCCGAGGGGATGGAGCCTCTCTTGAGCGAGGAGCAGATCTACGACCCGCCGAACTTCACCTTCCCCTTCGGGGCGCACATGTGCGTCACCGAGGTCGACACCGAGACAGGCTTCGTCAAGATCCGGGACTACTTCGCGGTGGATGACTGCGGGCCGGTTATAAACCCGACCATCGTCGATGGGCAGGTGCACGGCGGTATCGCGCAGGGCATAGCGGAGGCGCTCTACGAGGAGGCGGTCTACGACGAGGACGGCAACCTGGTCACGGGCTCGATGGTTGACTACCTGGTGCCCGGCGCCCCCGAGCTTCCGCACTTCACCCTCGACCGGACCGTGACGCCCTCCCCGAGCAATGTCATGGGCGTCAAGGGCATCGGCGAGGCGGGGACCATTGGCGCGCCGGTGGCGGTCATCAACTCCGTGATCGACGCTCTCTCGCCCTTCGGCGTGACGCACATAGACAAGCCGGCCTCGCCGTTCAACGTGTGGAGCACGATCCAGGAGGCCACCGGGGACGGCGCCGGGACGCGTGATGCGGACCTCTCGGGACGCCCGGCGCAGGCCACAGACAACGTGGACGAGCAAGGAGGTGAGACCCGGTGATCCCCATAGCCTTCGATTACGAGGTGGCCGAGTCGGTGGATGGGGCCATCGACCTGCTGAAGGAGAACGGTGAGGACGCCAAGCTTCTCGCCGGCGGCCACAGTCTCCTGCCGATAATGAAGCTGAGGCTCGCCGCCCCGACGATGCTCGTAGACCTCGGGCGCATAGGTGAGCTGAGCTACGTGCGCGACGCGGGCGACCACATAGCCATCGGCGCGATGACCCGCCACACCGAGGTGGAGCACAACCAGCTGCTACAGGAGCACTGCGGCCTCCTCGCCCACACGGCTTCGTTTGTCGGAGACCCGCAGGTGAGACACCGCGGCACGATAGGGGGCTCTATCTCCCACGGCGACGCCGCCTCGGACCTGCCTAGCGCTCTGCTTGCGCTGGAGGGCACGTTCGTCGTAAAGGGCCCGGGAGGCGAGCGGACGGTCGCCGCCAGCGACTTCTTCCAGGACTACCTGCAGACCGACCTCGCGCCGGACGAGGTCCTCACCGAGGTCCGGGTCCCCAAGCTCGGCCAGAACACCGGCTGGTCTTACAAGAAGTTCAACCGCCGCGCGCAGGACTGGGCCGTAGTAGGCGTGGCCGCCGTGGTCGAGAGGTCCAACGGCTCCATAAGCTCGGCCCGCATCGGGCTCACCAACATGGGCTCGACACCTTTAAGGGCTACCGCCGCAGAGAGCGCCCTCTCCGGCGCGGACTCCTCCTCTGTTGCAGAGGCGACGAGCAGCGCCGACGAGGGCACGAGCCCCTCCTCCGACATAGCGGCCTCCGCCGAGTTCCGGCGGCATCTGGCGCGGGTGCTCACCCGCAGGGCCGTCGAGGAGGCTCTCTCGCGTTGACCGAGGCGAAGGACGGGCGCCGGGGGGCTCTGCCCCCCGGCGTCTCTCGTGCTACGGATCTCCAGCAGGGACTCAGGGAGCACGACTACCTGGCGGACGAGGGCCTGAGCACTGCTATCTTCCTCGCCCTCAAGCTCGGACGTCCCCTCTTTCTCGAGGGCGAGGCGGGGGTCGGGAAGACCGAGGTAGCGAAGGTCCTCTCCCGCATCCTCGACACCCCCCTGATACGGCTCCAGTGCTACGAGGGCATAGACATCTACCAGGCGGTCTACGAGTGGGACTATGCGAGGCAGCTCCTCCACATCAGGGCCGCAGAGGCCCTGGGGACCGAGGAGGACCCGCAGAGACTCGAGCGGGACCTCTACACCCGCGACTTCCTGGTGAGCCGGCCGCTGTTGCAGGCTCTGGAGCACAGGGGGCCGATGCCGCCTGTCTTGCTCATAGATGAGGTGGATCGCTCCGACGACGAGTTCGAGGCTTTCCTTCTGGAGATCCTCTCGGACTTCGCCGTCACGATCCCCGAGCTCGGCACGATAGAGGCCGACCGTCCGCCGGTAGCCGTCCTGACCTCAAACCGCACCCGCGAGGTGCACGACGCCCTCAAGAGAAGGTGCCTCTACTTCTACATCGAGCACCCGAGCTTCGAGCGGGAGGTCGAGATCGTTCGCCTCAGGGTGCCCGAGGCCGACGAGACCCTGGCCCGTCAGGTCGCCGCCGCCGTCGAGAGGCTGCGGTCGATGGACCTCTACAAACCCCCCGGCGTCGCCGAGACTATAGACTGGACGGAGGCGCTGGTCGCCTTGGGGGCTAGAGCGCTGGACGAGAGCCTCGTACGGTCCACCATCGGGTCGGTACTGAAGTATCGCGAGGACCAGCAGCGGGCAGCTAACGCGGGCCTCGCGGCGCTCGTCGGCGGGATGAGGGGAGCCAGTGACTGAGGGGGACGTGCACCCTCCCCCGATGCTCGACGCGGCGGTCGCTTTCGGGCGAGTCCTGAGGGGCGCGGGGCTGCGCGTCGGGACCGACAGGGTCGTCGGCTTCGCGCGTGCCCTCGAAGAGCTCGACGCCGGGCGCAGGGACGACGTGTACTGGGCGGGGCGGATCACGCTCGTCTCCCGCCCCGAGGAGATAGAGCCCTACGACCGGGCCTTCGAGCTATTCTGGGAGAAGGGAGGAAGCACGAAGGCGAGAGCGCGACCGCAACTCCGGTTCTCCATCCCCCGGCCTGACAGATCCGTCACGCCGCCGAAGAAGACGGTGGAGAAGAGCGAGAAGGGCGAGAAGGCCGTCAGGCTGCGCTACAGTCCCGTGGAGGTCCTGCGCACCAAGGACTTCGCCCTCTACTCCCCCGAGGAGTTCGCCGAGCTGCAGCGCCTCCTCGCCGACCTCCGCCTCTCCGGGGCCTTGAAGAAGAGCCGGCGCTTCGAGCCGGCTCACAGGGGCCGCCACGACCCGCGCCGCACGCTGCGGGGAGCGATGCGCACCGGCGGCGAGGCCGTGCGGCACCGCTTCAAGAAGGCCAGGGTCAGGCCGCGAAGGGTCGTCCTTATCTGCGACGTCTCCGGCTCGATGGCCGCCTACAGCCGGGCGCTGCTGCGCTTTTTGCACGCTGGCGTCATCTCCGGGGCGAGGCTGGAGGCGTTCTCCGTAGGGACGCGGCTGACCAGGATCACCAGAGAGCTCGCGACCCGGGACCCTGACCAGGCCCTGCGGCAGGCCTCGGGCGCGGTGAAGGACATCTCGGGCGGGACCCGCCTCGGCGACGCGATGAAGGAGTTCGTGGACCGGTGGGGCCAGCGCGGGATGGCCCGCGGTGCAGTGATCGTCGTCCTCTCCGACGGCTGGGACCGCGGCGACGTGAGCGTGCTCGCCGAGCAGATGCAGAGGCTCTCGCGCCTCGCCTACAGGGTCATCTGGGTCAACCCCCTCAAGAGCGCCCCAGGCTACAAGCCGCTGGCCGCCGGCATGGCAGCGGCGCTTCCCTACGTCGACGTCTTCCTCTCGGGCCACAACTTCGAATCTTTGGAAGAGCTCGCGGCCGCCATAGCCGACGCCGCGGAGAGATAGAATGGAAGCCGTCAGCTATCGGTACTCGGGAGGAAAAGCAGCCACGTGCTCACCGGGAACGCGCATCGACTGCAGCGCCGGAGCACACCCTCGCAGAAGGGCGCTATCTCAGAACCCGACGGCTGAAAGCTAGAAAGGAGGCACGCATGAACCCGGTTGTGGACAAGGTCGCACGGTGGCGCGAGGAGGGCAAGAAGGCCGCGATGGCCACCGTCGTCAAGGTCGAGCGCTCCGGACCTCTCGGGCCAGGAACCTCGATGGCCGTCAGCGAGGACGGGCAGGTCGTGGGGTCGGTGAGCGGGGGGTGTGTCGAGCCGGCGGTCTTCGAAGAGGCTATGGACGCCATAGAGGGTGGCAGGCCAAGGCTCCTGAGCTACGGCATCTCCGACGACGAGGCCTTCGGGGTGGGGCTCACCTGCGGCGGGGTCATACACATCTTCGTCGAGAGGGTGGACTGGTGAAGGGCGAGCTTCTCTCAAGCTGGCACGCCGCTCTGGCCGAGCAGGCGCCGGTCGCGCTCGCGACGGTCATAGACGGCCCGGAGGACGCTTTGGGGGGCAAGATCCTGGTCACCCCCGAGACCCACACCGGCACGGCCGGGGACGAGGACCTCGACCGGGCGATAGTCGAGGCGGCGCGGGGTCTGCTGGAGGGCGGGCGCACAGAGACGGTCCACTTCGGCCCGCAGGGCCAGCGCCGGATGGAGGACGTGACGGTCTTCGTGCAGTCCTTCGCACCGCCGCCCCACATGTACGTCTTCGGGGCCATAGACTTCGCGAGCGCAGTGGCGAAGGTGGGCAAGTTCATGGGCTACCGGGTAACCGTGTGCGACGCGAGACCCGTCTTCGCCACCCGCGACCGGTTCCCGACAGCCGACGAGGTCGTCGTCGCCTGGCCGGACGAGTTCCTCAAGACGGCCGAAGTGGACAAGCGGTCGGTTATCTGCGTGCTAACCCACGACCCGAAGTTCGACGTGCCCGTCCTCGTCGAGGCGCTGAAGACCGGGGCCGGCTACATCGGGGCGATGGGCAGCCGCCGCACCCACAACAACCGTACCGCCCGACTCAGGGAGGAGGGCATTACAGACGATCAGCTGGCGCGCATCTCGAGCCCCGTCGGACTGGACATCGGGGCCCGGACGCCGGAGGAGACGGCTATCGCCATCGCCGCTGAGATCATCGCTCTGCACACCGGACACTCCGGCGGGCGCCTCGCCGAGCGCTCCGGCCCGATCCACGCCGCCGCGCCCAAATAGGACCGGAAGGCCCGCGCAGCTCCTCTCGCCGAGGGCCTGTAACCCGCGCGGACGGTATTAACGCGCCTTGCGTTTTGTTATACTGACAGACGTATACCTCTCCCGGTATATCAGGAAGCCGGGATGAGGACCTCGCGCGAGTCTTAGGGAAAGGAGACAGCGTTGCAGGTACCCGCGCAGTTCGACTACGAGGTTGCCACCTCGGTCGAGGAGGCAATAGAGCTCCTGCAGCGGCACGGGCCGGAGGCCCGCCTTCTGGCGGGGGGACACAGCCTGATCCCGATGATGAAGTTGCGTCTGGCCTTCCCTGAGGTGCTCATAGACATCCACGAGCTAGACGGCGATCTCCGCTTTGTCCGGGAGGATGACGGGACGCTGA
>DASTQK010000068.1:0-9119 GCA_035761765.1 Rubrobacteraceae bacterium | reverse complement strand
CTATCATGCTCGCAACGGTGAGTGCATCCCTCAAATGAGTGATCTTTGCCGTTGCCTGTGCAGTGCTAGGTGTGGTGAACTTCGCCCGATAACTCTTCCAGACACTCGGGTGAAGAAGGGTCCAAAATTCCGTAGGATGCCAAACCCGGGTGGTGCGAAGCTCCGGCCGGAAGACTTCTCGGAAGCTCGGTTGAAGTATCTTGCCCGAGGACTCCCGAGAGCTCTAGAGGTCCGTACGTGGCACCGCGTGGGTCCAGCCGTTCACATCATCCAACGGCCCCGGATGGGCAGGTAGGTGTGGACATCACTGATCACCTAGCTGCAGAGATACGAACCACATAAAGCCGCGGCGCCGTGAGTTTGGGGTCCCGGGCTCGGACCGGCAGTTCGCTGAAGCTCCCAGAATGTACTCTCAAAAGTTCACCAATAAAGTTGCTAAAGATACGACATTTGGGGGATGCGCCGAATTACCGCTCGGGTGTAGGCTACCAGATGCTGCGCAGTTGGGGGCGGGGTTTTGGCGCATCTTCTCCCCGCCCCCCAGCATCACCCACTGCCCCGGGGTGCGACGACGCTCGTCTACCCAAGCACCTACGAGTACGGTCCTCGGCGGTTTACACAGACCCGGTCCAACACCTGCACATTCCGGCCTGGGATCGGCGTCCAGGCTGTTCTCTGATCTATGTTTCACCTGTAATGGTCGTTGTCTTGCCGGTGCAGAGATGATAGGCCAAAGACTCGCCTAGCCTGTAGTATTCGGGGGAGGAACTTGGCACACCAAAGGAGGGACGGATGCTGTTCATGCGGCGCAGGCAGAACGAGGCGGTGCCGGAGGTTGGGGCCGAGGCTCCCGAGTTCAACTTGCCGAGCGCCCAGGGAGGACAGCTGCGGTTGAGCATGCGCACCGCGCGCGGGCCGGTCGTCGTGGTGTTCTTCCGGGGGGCATGGTTCGAGGAGGACGTCCAGTACTTCAGGACGCTCGCCGCGAAGGAAGATGAGATCAACCTCTCCGGCGCCTCCATCGTCGGTATCGGGGTCCTCGAGCCCGACGAGGCGCGGGAGTTCGCCCGCGAGAGCGGCATAAAGTCTATGGTGCTCTACGACTACGCGAGGGTAACTACCCGCCAGTGGGGTCTCTCGGAGAGTGACAAGGAGCACGGCGAGTACGCCCGGCCGGCCGTCTTCATCGTGGGGACGGACCACAAGGTCGTCCACGCCTGGACCGACGGTCTACCCGCGGTGGAGGAGATACAGGCTAAAGTGACCGAGATCACCGGCCTCCCGAAGCCGCCGGAGGAAGAGGAGGAGAAGGCGCAGGAGGCCACCGAGGGTGGCGAGAAGCCGAAGAAGATGTCCGCCGAGGAGCGGGAGCGCATAAAGGTAGAACGCAGAGCTGCTCGGGAGGCGGGCAAGTCGGTGAAGACGGAGCAGAAACCTGCGACCGGAGAAGCGCCCGAGGCGCCGAAGAAGATGTCCAAGGAGGAACGCGAGAGGATCAAGGCCCAACGGCGGGCGGCCCGGGAGGCTGGACAATCGCCGAAGAAACAGGCGAATGGGGGCCAGGCGGAGGATCAGCGGGACGGGAGTGAGGAGGGGTAGGGAACCGTGGAGGAGCCTGACCGCAACGAGGCCAACGGAATCCCGGAAGAGGGGGAGATGGTCACGGGCGACGCCAAGGACGAGTCGGCTCGGGAGGAGACCTCCGACCCCGAAGAGCTGAAGGCCCGGCTCGGGATCAAGGACAACCACATTCGGGAGCTCTTCCAGCAGATCACCGCCTCCCGGCTCGCCGCTGATGAGGCTCGCGCCACCAGGGAGGCGAGCGAGGGTCATATCGCGGCCCTGGAGCGGGACCGGGCGCGGCTGAAGGAGAGGATCCGGGACTTCGAGGAGGAGGCCAGGGGTCGCCGCAGGCGGCGGGAGAGCCTCGAACGGCAGGTAACGCGCCTGCAGCGCGAGCTGGAGCGCAAGGAGGGTGAGATCGCCCGCCGCGACTACCTCCTCGACCGGCGCGCCGAGGAGATCGAGGTCCTCAGCCAGGAGAGCGAGGAGCTAGCCGCCCGCAAGGAGGGCGCCCTCGGGGACGCTCTGCGCAGGATCGAGGGTCTCGAGCGCGACCTCGAGGAGCGAGAACACAAGATCACCGAGTTGCGTGCCACTGTCGAGGAGCTGCGCGCCGACCTGGAGGCGGAGTACGAGCTGCGCGAGCGCCTCGCCGAACCCGAGAACCGGTTGCGGGCCGGCATAGACCTGTTCAACGACTCGGACCAGCGCCGCTCGATGAACTCGCTCTCCCGAACCCTGGGCCAGCCTGAGGTCCACGTGGACCTGGACGACGGAGAAGAGCCGCCTGTCCTCCTGGCCTTCACCTGGCAGGGCGTAACCTGGCAGACCTACGCGGCGAACCCCGGTCTTGCCGTCGAAGACCCACGCGTCTACCTCAAGAGCGCGGGTGAGGACCTCTCCGGCGTGGACCGAGAGCCGCCGAACGCCCGCGTCGGACCCGGCGGACGGGTGTTTCTTGGGCTATAGGCCACAGGTTTCAACAGGACGGTACAAGGGGGAGTCTCGTCTCGAAATTGGACCCTTGACCGAAGCTCTAGTCGTCGTCCCGCTCGAGGCTGTCGGACCCTTCTTCCAGCCCTTCCTTCTTGTCGCGGCCCAGACTCTCGACGAAGTCGTTGACGCCGCGGCCCAGGGAGCGGAAGAGGTCGACTATGCGCCTGGGCCCCAGGATCAGGAACACCATGAACACCAGCAATATCTCGAGGAGGCCGACGCTCATCGGTAGCGGCGGGCCTCCATGAGGTGCTTGAGGCGCGCTAGGGAGCGCTCGCCGTTCTTGCGGGCGAAGCGCTCGACGCCGGCGAGGCGGGCAGCACGGTCGAGCAGCCTGCGCTTGATGCGGAACTCGCCCCTGTAGGTAACGAAGCAGCCGTCAGCCTCCGGCGAGACCTCCACCAGTCCACCCCCCTCTATCATCGAGTCGTAGACCCAGCGTATGGTGTGCTGGCCGTGCTCGACGACGGTGGCCTCGGGATCCAGTCTCCCGATCGGACTCTCGAGCGTGAGGCGGTAGCGGTTCTCGCCGAGCCTCTCTACGGCCTTGACGCCGACCATCCACTCCTTCGCGTTGCGGAAGTCCCCGATAAAGGCGGCGACTTCCTCGGCGGGTGCGTAGATTCGCTGATCGATATCGAGCGAGCCCCCGGCCTCAGGCTTCATCCCCACCCCAGCTCCTCCAGCCTCTCCTCGTCGATGCCGAAGTGGTGCGCGATCTCGTGGACCACCGTGATCCGGATCTGCTCCTCCAGCTCCCGTCGCGAGAAGTCCCTCTCCAGCGGTCCCCGAAAAATCGTGATCTTGTCCGGCAACATACCATAATACCCCGCGCCCCGCTCGGTAAGCGGCACGCCCTCATAGAGTCCGTAGAGCGTCTCGTCCGGGCCGTCGGCCACGAGCGGCGTAGAGTAACCCGGCCAGTCGTCAACCACGATGGCCACGTTGTCCAGCAGATCAGCGAGCTCCGGCGGCAACCCGCCGAGGGCTCTCTCTACCAGCTCATAGAAGTCCACGGTCTCCCTGTTCACGAGGATGATTGTACTTCAGAGCCGGACGTCGTTTCGCTCGTATGGCATCCGCTGCGCTAGAATTAATCGCTCGCTAGCAGTCCGACGAGAGGTGCGGTCTTTGAGTATCTTGTCCGGTTCGCGTCCTGGGCGGTGGGTCGTCTGGCTTGTCTATCGCGCGCTCAACAAGCCGCTGCCGGTGCCCCACGCGGCGGAGTGGATGATGATCCCGGAACACTCCGTGGATCAGGTGCTCGAGACCGGCGCCCTCCGCAGCCTCTATCCGCAGGACGTCCTTGAAGCCGCGCGCCGTATGGACCAACAGCGCCGCGACCACGACGAACGGCACGCCAACAAGCCCTGACGGACGGCGGTCCGGAGGCGGTATGCGACGCGGTTTCGGACCTTCGGGCATCGTCTGCTATGCGTCATTATGACTGCACCTCTGAACCGGGCAGCACGGTTCCGTCGCGCCGTAAACGAACCCCCGCCGATGGTGAGGGAGGCTGAAGCTCCTGAATGGTCGGAGCCGTTTTCTTGGGCTTTAGGAGAGGTAGTTTGCATGGCGCTGGTCGGCGAGGTCGAGGATATACTTCTCTCGTGGACCTGTTCGACGAATACGGTTCCGAGAACCTCGCTCGCCGCACCCCGCTCGCCGAGCGGCTTCGCCCCGGGACGCTTGACGAGGTGGTCGGACAGCCGCACCTGACGGGGGAGAGTGGACCCTTGAGGGCGGCGGTGGAACGGGGCAGGATCGGGTCGCTCGTCCTCTGGGGTCCGCCGGGGACGGGCAAGACGACGCTTGCGAGGGTGCTCGCGGGCACCGTCGAAGAAGAATTCGTCTCCCTCAGCGCCGTGACGAGCGGGGTGAAGGATCTGCGGGCCGCGCTGGACGGCGCCCGCGAGCGCCTGAAGTACCGGGCGCGGGGGACGCTCCTATTTGTCGACGAGGTCCACCGCTTCAACAAGACGCAGCAGGACGCGCTTCTGCCGGCGCTCGAGGAGGGGCTCGTAGACTTTATCGGGGCGACGACGGAGAACCCGTCTTTCGAGGTGACGGCGCCTTTGCTCTCCCGCTCCCGCGTGCTGAGGCTGCTGCCGCTCTCTGATGAGGACCTGGTCAGGCTGCTGGGGCGCGGAACGGAGGAGCTTGGGGTGGAGGTCTCTCCCGAGGCCTGCGAATATCTGCTGCGCCTCTCGGGCGGGGACGGGAGGCGGCTGTTGAACGCGCTTGAGGTCGCGGCCTCCGGGGCAGAGCAGCGCATCGAGGTGGGAGACATCGAGCGGGCGGTGGGTCAGAGGGCTCTGCGCTACGGGCGCGAGGAGCACTACGATGTCATAAGCGCCTTCATAAAGAGCGTGCGCGGTGGAGACCCGGACGCGGCGCTCCACTACCTGGCGAGGATGCTCGAGGCGGGGGAGGACCCCGTCTTCGTGGCTCGCAGGCTCGTGATCCTCGCCTCCGAGGACATCGGCAACGCGGATCCGCACGCTCTTCCACTCGCGATGGCCGCCGCGCATGCCGTCCAGCTTATCGGGATGCCAGAGGGCCGCATCCCGCTCGCCCAGGCGACGACGTATCTGGCGTCAGCGCCCAAGTCCAACGCTGCTTACGTGGCGATCGGACGAGCTCTCGAAGACGTGCGGCGTGGGAGCGCTACAGAGGTCCCTCTTCGCCTGCGCAACGCCGCGACAGGGCTGATGAAGGAAGAGGGCTACGGTGCCGAGTACCGCTACGCGCACGACGACGAGCCGGAAGGTATGAACGACCGCTACCTGCCCGACGACCTAACCGGGCGGATATATTACGAACCAAGAGACCGGGGAGCGGAGGGGGAGATCCGGTCTCGGCTCGAGCGCTGGCGCAGGGCGCGCGACAGCAGGTCCGACGGGTAGATCGAAAGCGAGGCGCAAGGTGCGCGGTAGACCTCCCGGTCGCACTGGCGGTCGTCGGGTTGTGGTGGCGCAGGCATCCCTCGGCCTGTCCGTACGAACTACGTCTCTCGCTCCGGTATCGGGGGTCGGTCGAAGGCCAAGACCCATTGCTTCAAGACCAAAGTGTCTTGTGTCGCGGAAGGCCCGAACCCTTCGCAGACCGCTTTAGGGACGGCGCACCCTACCGGCCTTTGTCCGAGGCCGCCAGGGCCCGCGAGACGTACTCTCCCAGCTCCCGCGTCTGTGCGGTATCGATGCCGTGGATGTTCTCTTCCCGACTCCACATGTTGTTCAGGGAGCGCTCGATACCCGGGTCACCGCCGGTGAACTCCTCGACCAGCTCCATCCAGCGCGCGGCGAGGGCCTGCACCCGCTCGTCCGCCGGGTCCGTGCCCGCCTCTATCTCGGCGCGGACCTCCTCCATGAGCCGGGGCCACTCGGCCTCGACCTCCCGGATCCTCTCTTCGCCTACCTCCTCTCTCCGTCGCCTCAGGTATTCCAGCTGCTCCGGTGTGTAGTATTTGTTCACCCTCTCGGACATCTCGATCACCTCCATGACCGTCTCGATGAATTCTTCCGAGGAGACCTTCTCCCCCGAGCGTAACCGCTCTGCGACCGCTTGGAGGCGGTCGCAGAGCCTCCGCTGCAGCGCGATCCTCTCTTTGAGTCGCGCCAGGTGGAGCCCTATCACGTGCGCCAGAGGAACCTCGGGCCCGTCGAGGTATTTTCCGACCTCTCGCAACGTGAACCCGAGAGCCCTGAGGGACTTGATCCGCTGCAGCCGCACCACGTCGTCGCCAGTGTAGAGCCGGTGCCCGCCTTCGGTGCGGCGCGAGGGAGAGAGCAGCCCGATCTCGTCGTAGTACCGCAGCGTTCGTACGGATAAACCCGTGCGCCGCGCAAGCTCCCCGACCTTCCACACCGCAGACCCCGAACTATTCGCCTCTCTGTGCCGAACGGTAGCGTCCATGCCCACAGGGTACATCCTTACGTTGCGTAAGGTTCAACGGTAATTTTGCTCATGAGCCTGTAGAGAGGGGTTTACGGAGTAGAATCGGGCCGGCCACGACGGAAGGGAGAGGTATGAGGGACCGGGATCCGAGCCCCAACGCGGCGGCCGCGGGTGCTTTCGCGCTGGGCGGCGACCTCGTCGTCAACCGCCTCGGCTTCGGCGCGATGCGCCTCACCGGGAGGGGCATCCTGGGTGAGCCCCGGGACCCTGAGGAGGCCCGGCGAGTGCTCCGGCGGGCGGTCGAGCTCGGGGTAAACCTCATAGACACCGCCGATTCCTACGGCCCGGAGGTCTCAGAGCGTCTGATCTCCGAGGCTCTGCGCCCGTACCCTGGGGACCTCGTCATCGCGACCAAGGGAGGCTACACGCGTCCGAACGGCCGGTGGGTTCCCGACGGACGCCCCGAGCACCTGCGAGAGGCTTGCGAGGGGAGCTTGAGAAGGCTCGGGGTGGATAGGATAGACCTCTACCAGTTCCACACCCCCGACCCCAGGGTACCCTTCGAGGACTCGGTCTGGACGCTCGCGCAGCTCAGAGACGAGGGCAAGGTCTGGCACGTGGGCCTCTCGAACGTGGGGGTGAGGGAGCTGGAGATTGCCCTGGACATCGTGCCCATAGCCTCGGTCCAGAATCGCTACAACCTCACCGACCGCTCCTCGGAGGCGGTCTTGCAGGCCTGCGAGCGGGAGGGAGTCGGGTTCATACCCTGGTTCCCGCTCGCGACGGGCAGGCTGGCGCGCCCCGGCGGTCCTCTGGGTGAGATCGCCTCGCGCCAGGACGCCGCTCCCTCGCAGGTCGCGCTGGCGTGGTTGCTCGGGCATTCGCCCGTGATGCTCCCCATTCCGGGCACCTCCTCGGTCACGCACCTGGAGGAAAACGTCGCCGCCGCCGCGCTGGAGCTCACGGAAGACGAGCGGGCCACTCTCGACGAACTCTGAGGCAAGATGATGTTCTTGAATATCAGGTTATGGACGAGTAGCAGACTCGTTAGACGCACGGCGGAGACCCGGGAATCTCCCTCGCCGGTCCGGCCCCAATTACTCGTTCGAGGCGGTAAACTCTATCCAGAGGGACGTTGCGAGGTGCTGCGCGACCTCCAGACAGGTCGTCGAGGCTTTCGCAGCAGAAGCTGATATGCCGAAAGCGAGGCCTTCAAAGGCCGAGGCGTGCCGACAATCGAAGGAGACGTAGTGGCGTGGCGGAGTATCTGAGAGACGGCGTTTGGTTGGACCCCCCGGTCGGGGAACAGGACCACGTCCTTGGTCCGGCGGCGGCCCCGGTTACGCTGGTCGAGTACGGGGATTACGAGTGCCCCTACTGCGGGCGGATGCACCCGGTCGTCAGGGAGCTGCGGGAGAGGCTAAGCGACCGGCTGCGCTTTGTGTTCCGGCACTTCCCGCTCGACTCCGTTCACCCGCACGCCCGCCGCGCTGCCGAAGCCGCCGAGGCGGCCGCAGCCCAGGGCCGCTTCTGGGAGATGCACGACCTCCTCTACCACAACCGGGAGAACCTCGGCGACGAGGCGCTCGGGCGCTACGCCGCCGAGCTAGGCCTCGACGTGGCGCGCTTCAAGGACGACCTGGCCGAGCGCCGCCATGCGCCCCGCGTGCGGGAGGACCGGTTCGGTGGGGAGCGTAGCGGGGTCGAAGGTACCCCGACCTTCTTCGTAAACGGGATGCGTTACGAGGGCTCTCTCGAATTGCAGGCGCTGCTCGCGGCCGTCGAGGACGCTGCGAGAGCTGCCGGCGCTCGGACTACCACCCGGCGCGCCGACCCGCTAGACGAGGTCTGCTCCGAGCGGCGCGGGGTCAATACCGCGACCCTCAGAAGGGTCGTACAGATAGCGGTCGAGATCGCGCGCGAGGGCAGGGAGGGGCGCAAGATCGGGACCCTCTTCGTGGTGGGCGACTCGGAAGAGGTCTTCAGTCACTCGAGGCCCCTGATCCTCGACCCGCTCGCAGGCCACGCGGACGAGAAGAAGCGCCTGAACGACCCGGACACGCGCGAAACCCTCAAGGAGCTCGCCCAGCTCGATGGGGCATTTATCGTCTCCGACGAGGGGGTCGTGCTCTCTGCTGCTCGCTACCTCGACGCCGTCTCCGATAACCTCGATGTGCCGCTGGGGCTCGGTAGCCGGCACGTGGCGGCGGCCTCGATCTCCAAACAGACGGCGGCTGTCGCGGTCGCGGTCTCCGAGAGCTCGGTGGTCAGGATGTTCGACGACGGGGAGCTGGTCTCGGAGATAATACCCGAGATCTGGATGCTCGGTGGCTACGGTTCCAACGGCTCGCACGGGAGGGGTGTCGAGATGACCGTGAGGAGCCTCGAGGACTAGAGCGGTCCGCGAAGGGATCGATATCCCAACCCGTCGAGGGACCTTCCCCGGAGCAAGAGCCGAATTGCTGACCTATCGGGCATCCGGGGGCGTGCGCTCGGTGGTTTCTTCCTGGGCGTTGTCCTCGTGGCTGGCGTCCAGAGGAGACTTCTCGTTTGTGGCGGCAAGAAGAGCTACAAAGACATATGGCTCAAACCAGCTCACATATGGGTAGAACCAGTAGTTGGTCGTAAGCTCAAAGCCTATCACTAGCGCCGCCGAGAACGCC
>DASTQK010000067.1:0-7681 GCA_035761765.1 Rubrobacteraceae bacterium | reverse complement strand
CCACCTGCTAGACCCCTCGAAGCTGTGGAAGAGCGCCACCCGTATCTACGGGGAGAGGATGGAGGAGCTCTGGGGCGAGGCGCGCCCCGTCCCGGAGAACCGGATAGAGGTCCTGAAGGGGGGCGAAGAGCTGGAGGCGGCCGACGGCATCCTCTCGGCGCACTACACGCCGGGCCATGCCTACCACCATCTCGCGTACCTCGAGCCCGACTCGGGCGCACTCTTTTCCGGCGATGTCGCTGGCATCCGACTTCCAGGCCAGTCCTACGTTCGCCCGCCGACGCCGCCCCCCGAGATAGACCTCGAGGCGTGGGTGCGGAGCATAGAGGAGATGCGCCGGATCTCGCCGCAGAGCCTCTGCCCGACGCACTTCGGGCGCTTCGACGATGTGGAGCGGCACCTTGGGGAGCTCGAGCAGCGCCTGCAAAGCTGGGTGCTCTTCGTCGGGGAGCGCATCGAAGCCGGAGCAGGACGCGAGGAGATCGCCGACGACCTCAGAAGGGAAGGCGACGCCGAGATGCTCGCCGAGGGCGCGACGCCCGAGGAGTCGGGACGCTACGACCTGGCCGGCGACTACCCCACGCTCGTGGACGGCCTCATGCGATACGTCTCCAGGCGGCGCGAGAGAGCCTCCGAATAGAGGGCGATATCTCCGTCTCTAGCTGCGCGTTACCAGGACAGGGCAGCGCGCGTGCGTAACGATGCTCTCCGAGACGCTCCCCATGAGCCTGCGCTTTATGGGCCCCAATCCCCGGCTACCCATGACGATCAGGCCGAACCCGCCCTGCTCGTCGCAGAACTTGAGTATCTCCTCGTCCGGGTATCCTATCCGCAGGTGCGACTGCGCCACGGTCCCTCCGGCCTGCTCCACCTGCTTTACAGCTTTATCGAGCGTCTGCTCGGCCTTCTCCCGGATCTCACCCACGGAGCCACTACGAGAGGCGAAACTCACCTCCACGCCCGGAGCGACGTGGAAGTCCTTCATGTTTCCGACGTGGACGACATGCAACTCCGAGCCGCTGACGTTGGCTATGTCGCTCGCCATCTGGGCGGCTTTCGCCGCGTCATCAGAGGCGTCGGTCGCCAGCAGTATCTTCGTCGGGAACGTGCTCATCTTCCATCCTTTCCTCCATCAACCCTGGAAGCATTCTACCAGTGATGCTAGAGGTAGTGCCAATTCTCTTCTAGTCGGCACGCTCCGGCGGACCTAAGGGTTCTTCAGGGCGGCGGTGACGTCCAGGAGGCCCTGCTTGGCGTCCGAGAAGAGCATCATGGTCTTCTCGGTGTCGTAGAAGAGTGGGTTGTCCACGCCGGCGAAGCCTGGGCTCAGGGATCGTTTTATGAAGATGACCCTGTCTGCGGCCTCGACGTTGAGGATGGGCATGCCGCTTATTGGGCTGTCCTGCTCGGGGTCGTTGGCGGCGGGGTTCACGACGTCGTTGGCGCCGACGATAATGGCGGCGTCGGTCTCCTCGAATTCGGGGTTTATCTCCTCGAGGTCGTAGAGCTTCTCGTAAGGGATGCCCACCTCGGTGAGAAGTACGTTCATGTGGCCTGGCATGCGTCCGGCGACAGGGTGGATGCCGAAAAGGACCTCCTTGCCCTCGGACTCCAGCGCGTCGGTCAGCTCGCGCAGCGCCCCCTGGGCCTGGGCGACCGCGAGGCCGTAGCCCGGCACTATGACGACCTTCTGGGCCTCGTCCGCGAGGATCTCGCCGACCTCCCCGGCGCTCGCGTCGTGGACCTCCCTGTCCTCCGCTCCCCCGCCCTGGCTCGTCCCCGAGGCGGCGATGCCGGCGAAGATTATCTTCCCCAGAGGTCGGCCCAGCGCGCTCGACATCAGCCGCGTTAGGATCGTGCCCGACGCGCCGACGATCGTGCCGCCGATGATGAGGATGTAGTTTTCGAGGACGAAACCCGAGGCCGCCGCCGCGAGACCCGTGAAGGCGTTGAGGAGCGAGATCACGATGGGCATGTCCGCCCCGCCGATGGGCATGACGAGCAGCACACCGAGGACGAGCGAGGTGGCCAGGATCGCGACTACGGAGGCGACCGGCGATATGAACGGGAGCAGGGCCCCGCCGAGGAAAGCGTTCGCGCCGAGGACGAGGATGCCCAGGAAGAGCAGAGCGTTTACCACCTGCTGCAGCGGAAACGAGACGGAGCCGCTGAAAGCTATCTCCTGCAGCTTGGCGAACGCGACGGCGCTCCCCGCGAAGCTCACCGACCCGATGAGGATAGTCAGCGGTATCGTCAGGGCCGCGACGACGTTTCCGGATCCGCTCGTCTGCATGTGGTAGAACTCGGAGAGCGCTATCAGGGCGGCAGCCCCGCCCCCGACGCCGTTGTAGGCGGCGACCATCTGGGGCATCGCCGTCATCTGGACTCGCTGCGCCGAGATCGCCCCGACTACCGACCCGAGGACCGCGGCGATCGCGATCAAGAGCAGGCCCTGGAATTCGATCACGAAGAGGGTTGCGACGAGGGCTATCGTCATTCCAGCGGCGGCCAGAGTGTTCCCCGATCGTGCCGTCTCCGGCTTGCGGAGGCGGCGGATCCCGACGATGAACAGCGAGGCCGCTGCGAGGTATGCCAGGAACGTCGCGACTAGCAAGGGCTATCCTTCTCTCTTCTTGACCCGCTTGACCGGGGATCTGAACATCCCGAGCATCCGGTTCGTCACCCAGAAACCGCCCACGACGTTCAGAGCCCCGAAGAACACCGCGACGAAGCCGACCGCCATGATGATGACGTTGGTCGCTTCGGAGAGCGCGATCATGCCGCCCACCAGTATTACCCCGTGGATGGCGTTCGTCGCGCTCATGAGCGGGGTGTGGAGCAAATTAGGAACCCGCGAGATCAACTCCCAGCCGAGGAAGGCTGCGATGACGAAGATGGCGAGCTGGGCGAGCAAGTCACTCATGTTCGCGAGCCTCACTGTGTCTGTTTGACCCTGCCTCTTTTTCTTCTTCCTGCTCCGAAGCCTCCTCCAGCGCCTCGAGGGTCGCTTGGTCCCGGATCTCGCCTCCATGCGCGATGCACGTACTGGCGATGATCTCGTCCTCGAAGTCGAGCCTTGGATGCAGGTCGTGTTCGTCTCTTTCCTCGGCCCGATCCTCCGTGATGTGGGAGATCAGATTGTGCATGTTGCGCGCGTAGAGCTGGCTGGCATGTATGGGCATCGTGCTCGGAAGGTTGACCGGGCCGATGATCCTGACCTGGCTGTGCTCGACGGTCTCGCCAGGCTCGGTGAGCTCGCAGTTGCCCCCAGCCTCGGCAGCGAGGTCCACGATGATAGAACCCGGCTTCATGCTCTCGACCATCTCTTTGTCCACGAGGGTCGGGGCCTGCCTGCCGGGGACGAGCGCCGTGGTTATGACGATGTCTATCTCTCTTATGCGCTCGCGAATGAGCCTCTGGTCCTCCTCGAGCTTCTCCTCGGACCAGACTTCCTCTTCTTCCGCGTCCTCCTGTTCTTCCTCACCCTCGACGACGTACTCGTCTCGCGGCGGCTCGGCGAAGGAGTAGAAGCCCAGAGAGGTCATGAGCTTGCGGAAGCCCGTCGGCTCGTACTCGACGAACTCGTCCTCTTCGCCCTCGTCCTCTCTCTCGTCCTCGGAGTCTATGAAGGATGCGCCAAGGGACTCGGTTTGCTCTTTGGTCTCGGGGCGTATGTCGTAGGCGAAGACCTCGCCCCCGAGGCGGTGCATGATCGCGATGGCCTGCAAGCCGGCGACCGCCACCCCCAAGACGAGGACCTTGGCGGCCCTGGTGGTGCCGGCGGCGGTGGAGAGCATGGGGACGTACTTGCCTATGGAGTTTGCCCCGATGAGGGCGCACTTGTAGCCGGCGATGGAGCCCATCGAACTGAGAGCGTCCATGCTCTGCGCCGCGCTGGTCCGGGGGATGGCCTCGTTGGAGAAGACCGTCACGCCCCTCTCGGCGAGCTTGTTGACCAGCATCGGATTCTGTGGGCCGTTGAGGAAGCAGACGAGGATCTGGCCCTCCTGCATCATCCCGACCTCATCGTCGGTGGGCTTCGCGACCTTGACGACGAGGTCAGCTTCGCCGTAGACGCCACCGGCGTCCTGGACCACCGTGGCCCCGGCCTCCTCGTAGCTCTCGTCCAGGTTGTAGTCGCGGCCCGCCCCCGCCTCGACGAGAACCTCGAAACCCTCCTTGAGGAACTTCTCCACGGTCTCGGGCACGAGCCCGACCCGCTCCTCGCCCTCGGTTATCTCCCGTGGAACCCCTATCTTCACAGCCGGAGATTATAGCCACGCGAGCCACATCGCGCTCACGGGTACTTCGCGGAGGACCGTTACCAATAGAAATCCTTTTTGTAACCTGTATGTTACGTTTAGTGGATAAGGTCAAGATATCGGGAACCGAGGCACGGTTCGAGAAGGGAGACAGAGTACGGTGAAGAAGTACCAGACCAAGCGTAGCCCGGCCAGGATGCTGGTGGCCGCGATCGCGCCGCTGCTCATCGTCGCGGGGCTGGCCGTCATCGGGTACTCGTTCCTGATAGGGGACCCTTTCGCCAGCTCGCTCTTCGGCGCCGGGCCCCCGAATAACTCGACGATGAAGCTCACGGTCCCCGAGATGCAGCGGGTCAAGGAGGTGCCTGTCTACGACGGCGCCATGAACGACGAATCTGCGCTGCACGACGGGACGCTCCACGTCAGAAGTACGGGCTTCCCGTGGCAGCAGGGCTCCAATACCTACATCGCCGGCCACCGCATGGGTTTCCCGGGTACCAAGAGCTACCTGGTCTTCTGGGACCTCGACAGGCTCGAGAACGGCGACGAGGTGATCCTGACCGACGCGGACGGCACGCGCTACACCTACCAGGTCTTCAAGAAGCAGGTCGTCGAGCCAACCGCCTTTCACGTCACGCAGCCCGTTCCCGGCAGGAGCGTGGTCACCCTGCAGACCTGTACGCTCCCCGACTACGCGGACCGCCTGATCGTCCAGGCCGAGCTGACGAGCGTCGCCTAGAGTCCGCCAGGCGGGTTCTACTTACTCCTCTTCTTGCGCGGATGGAAACCGGCGGCGAGCTCCTGTACGGGCTCGCCGCCCTCGAGGTGTCGCTCGACGATCTCCGGCACGTCTCTCTGCGTGAGGCCAACGTACCAGGTGCCCGCGGGGTAGATGACGGCGTTCGGGCCGTGCTTGCAGAGGCCGAGGCAGCCAGTGGAGTCCATGCGGACGTCCCCGAGCATACCCTTGTCTCGCAGCTCCTTCTTGAGCGCCTTGCGGAACTCTTTCGAGCCGTGTTTCTTGCAGTCGCCCCCACCACAGACGAGCACGTGGGCGTCATGGTCCCTGACCTTCGCGTCTGGCTTTGGCCGCCGCAGCGTCGCGAGGGCGCCGTTGGCCTTTGCACCCTTCCTGGACTTCTTCTTGGAGATCCCGGCCTCCCATCCTCAAGCTCCGGTTCGTGCCGGAGATGCTACCCTTATAACTGAGAACGATTCTCAAGAAACTGCAATATACCACCATACGGGATGTGGCTGTATCATGAGCGGTATAAGGTTTCACGCCGGGTTACACGGATGGCAAAGGGGCGGCGTTTGGGTCGGCACGCGGTCGTAGACGTGGGGTCCAACGCCATTCACCTGCTCGTTCGGGAGGTAGACGGGGGAAAGGTGCTGCCTATCACAGGCGAGGAGGAGAAAGGGTTATGACCGACGTAGCGGAGCGCAGAACGAGCCTCTCCGACCCGTCCCTGTACATAAACCGGGAGCTCTCGTGGCTCGCCTTCAACGACCGGGTCCTGGCGCAGGCGCGCGAAGAGCGGCACCCGCTTCTGGAGCGCGTCCGGTTCGTCTCCATCTCGGAGACCAACCTGGACGAGTTCTTCATGATCCGGGTCGCGGGCTTGCAGCAGCAGGTCGTCTCCGATCTGCCCAACCCCGTCCCCGACGGTATGACCCCGGAGGAGCAGCTCTCCCGCATCCACGACCACACGGAAGGCTTCTTTACCGAGCAGCGGCGCATACTGGGCGAGGAGATCTTCCCTGCGCTCGAGGAGGCCGGCATCCGCGTCGTCGCGCACAAGAAGCTCAAGGCGGCCGAGAAAAGGGGTCTGCGCGAGAGGTTCGCCAGGGAGGTGCTCCCGATCCTGACCCCGCTCGCCATAGACCCGGCCCACCCCTTCCCGCACATCTCCAACCTCTCCTTGAATTTGCTGGTAGTCATAAAGGACGACGGCCGCAACGTGATGGCCCGCGTGAAGGTGCCGAACACCATAAACCGCTTTATGGGCCTGCCAGAGGAGAGCCCCGACGGCCAGGGGCGCTCGGAGGTCAGGCTCGTCAGGATCGAGGAGGTCATAGCGGCCAACCTCGATGAGCTCTTCCCGGGCAAGGAGGTGGCGGCGAGCTACGTCTTCCAGGTGACGCGCAACGCGGACTTCGTCATAGAGGAGGACGAGGCCTCGGACCTGCTGCAGGCCATAGAGGACGAGATCGAGGGCCGCTGGTTCGGGCACAGCGTGCGTCTGTGCGTCACGGAGGCGATGCCGGAAGGCTTGCGCGAGTGGCTGGCCGGGAACCTCGAGATAGATGCTGGCTCCGTCTACGCGGCGCCCGAGCCGCTGGGGCTCGCCGACCTCGAGGAGCTCACCCACCTCGACAGGCCGGATCTGCTCTATGTGCCCTTTACGCCGCGCGTGCCGCCGGAGATCCGTACGGCGCGTTCGATCACCTCGGCGGTGCGGCAGGGGGATATCCTGCTTTACCACCCCTACGATTCCTTCACGCCCGTCGTGGAGTTCGTCAGGGCTGCAGCCTCCGACCCTGACGTGCTGGCCATAAAGCAGACGCTCTACCGCGTCGGCTCCAACTCCCCGATAGTCGAGGCGCTCTCCGAAGCGCGCGACGAGCAGACGCAGGTCGCTGTCCTCGTCGAGCTCAAGGCCCGCTTCGACGAGGAGCCGAACATAACCTGGGCCAGGCGCCTCGAGTCGCGGGGCGTCCACGTCGCCTACGGGATCGTGGGCCTCAAGACGCACGCCAAGATCTGCCTCGTCGTCCGTCGCGAGGGCTCTGGCGAGGGGTCTCTCCGGCGCTACGTCCACATGGGCACGGGCAACTACAACCCATCTACCGCCCGCATCTACACGGACTTCTCCTACTTCACCGACGACTCGAGCCTCGCCGAGGACGCCTCGGACCTCTTCAACCACCTGACCGGCTACTCCGAGCAGGAGGAGTACGAGCAACTGCTCGTGGCTCCTCAGTCCATGCGCGAGGGCGTCCTGCGCCTCATCGAGGAGCAGACGGAGAGGGCAAAGAACGGTGAGCCGGCCAGGATCACCGGCAAGATGAACTCGCTCACCGACCCCCGCATCATCGAGTCGCTCTATGAAGCCTCTCAGGCCGGGGTGAGGATCGACCTCATCGTCCGGGGCATCTGCTGCCTGAAGCCCGGTCTCGAAGGTGTCAGCGAGAACATCCGGGTCGTCTCCTTGGTGGGCCGCTTTCTGGAGCACGCCCGCGCTCTCGCCTTCGGGGAGGGTGAGGGGGAGAGGATCTACCTCGGATCTGCCGACCTGATGCAGCGGAACCTGGACCGCAGGGTCGAACAGCTCTTCCCTTTGCGCGAGCAACGCCACCGCGCCAAGGTCAGGCGCCTCCTCGAACGCCAGCTGGCTGACACCGCGAACGCCTGGGAA
>DASTQK010000066.1:0-7959 GCA_035761765.1 Rubrobacteraceae bacterium | reverse complement strand
CCTCTTGGCTATCTCGTTCATGAGGTCTATGTCGAAGCCTGTGGGCTCCCCGCCTTTGTTGAACTCGAAGGGCGGGTAGGCTATGTCCGAGGCGACGGTGACCTGCTCGGGCTCTCCACCGCCTCCGCCCTGCTCCCCGCCACCGCCGCAGCCCGCCAGGACCAGCGCGAGGACGAGCACCGCGGGCAAGACGTTCCCGAACCACCTCTTCATCGTCTACCTTCCTCTCGCCGTATCTTCGTGTCGCGTATAAGAAGGCAGGGCCGACCCGCCGTATAATAAGTGGCGAGGCCTTTCCCTTCGCAAGGCCGAGGCTTCGGACCCTACCCTTCAGCACGCCAATACTAGTTGTCCGCCGTTATGCGGTCAAGCCAGGCGCGCCAGCGAGAGATCCGTGCTACGGTGCCGCGTTGGGAGGGAGAAGGGAGGACGCAGCCGTGGCTGGACTCGACGCAGATCTTGCCAAGGACATAGCCAGGGCCGTGGAGGACCGGCGCCCCGACGCCGTGCAGCTGCTGCAGGAGCTGGTGCGCGTCCCTTCGGTCACGGGCGAGGAGGGCGCCGTGCAGAGGCTCGTCGAGCGCGCCTTCCGCGAGCGCGGGCTCACAGTGGACGTCTGGGAGGCGACGCCGGAGGAGGCATCCCCTTACAGGTACCACGTTGGCGAGCAGGCACGCTACGAGGACCGTCCGAACGTCGTGGGGGTGCGCGCGGGCACGGGAGGCGGACGTTCGCTCCTCCTGAACGCCCACGTGGACACCGTGGCGGGCGGCGACGCGTCGGCATGGACCCACGACCCGTTCGGCGGCGAGGTGGAGGGGGACCTCCTCTACGGGCGCGGCTCGTGCGACATGAAGGGCGGGCTGGTGACGCACCTCGTGGCACTCGACGCGCTCTCGGAGCTCGGCGTCGAGCTGCAGGGTGACGTCAGCGTCGCGGCGACGGTGGGGGAGGAGAACGGGGGGCTGGGTGCCCTCTCGACGGTTCTCAGGGGCTACCGGGCTGACGCGGCCCTGATCACCGAGCCCACCCGGCTCGCCCTCGTGCCTGCCCAGGGAGGCTCGCTCGTGTTCCGCCTGACGGTGCCCGGTCGCTCCGCGCACGCCGCCGTGCGCGACCGCGGCGTCTCGGCGCTGGAGAAGTTCGTCCCCATCTTCGAGGATCTCATGAGGCTCGAAGAGGAGCGCAACGCCGCGCTCTCCCATCCCCTCTACGAGGGATTGCGCAACAAGGTGCCCATCAACGTCGGGCTCGTGCGCGCGGGCAACTGGGCCTCCACCGTCCCGGAGTCGCTCGTCGCCGAGGGGAGAGTCGGCCTGATCCCCGGCGAAGAGCTCGAGGGCTTCCGCGAGACGGTCTCAGAACGGATAGTCGGCGTCGCCGAGGGTGACTCCTGGCTCAGGGAACATCCCCCGAGGCTCGAGTGGTTCGGCGGCCAGTTCGCCCCGGCGGAGGTGCCGGCTAGCGCCCCGATCTGCGAGGCCGTGAAGAGGGCCCACGAACGAGCTACCGGCGGGGAGCCCGCCGTCGAGGGCGTCCCCTACGGCGCGGACATGCGGCTCTTTATCCGCTACGGAAAGACGCCGTGCGTCATGTACGGCGCGGGGGACGTCAACGTGGCCCACGCCCCGAACGAGCACATCAGCATCACCGAGTTGCTCACGGCTACCAGGACCGTAGCCTGCCTCGTCGCCGACTGGTGCGGCGTGGCAGAGTAGGGGCGCTTCGCGTAGGGGCGCTCCGCGAAGCGCCCCTACGCGAGCGCTGCCAGCAACCTGTCGTTCTCCTCGGGTGCTCCGAGGGAGACCCGGCTCCACCCGACCGGGTACCCGAGCGCCTCGCCCTCACGCACCAGCACGCCCGTCTTCTCGAAGAGCCTCGGCGCCGCGCGGACCATGACGAAGTTCGTGTGCGAGGGGACGTACTCCAGACCGGCCTTGCCAAAAGCCGCCTGGACGCGCTCGCGCTCCTCCTTCATCAGGCGCGAGCGTCCGGCGATGGCCCGTGTCTGGCGCATCGAGACCGTCGCCGCCGCCTGGCCCGCCTGGTTCACGCTGAACGGAACGTGTGCGCGCCAGACGTAGTCCGCGAGCCGTGCCGGGGCGATGCCGTAGCCGATCCTCAGGGCCGCCAGCCCGTGCACCTTGGAGAAGGTGCGCGTGGAGATCACGTCGTCCGACGCCAGGGCCAGCTCGTGCGACCCCATATACGCCGGGTCGTCCACGAACTCGTAGTAGGCTTCGTCCAGGATCAGGAGCACGTCCTCCGGCAAGGCCCGCGCGAAAGAGCGCACCTCTTCGAGCGGCAGGTACGTGCCGGACGGGTTGTTGGGGTTGCAGAGGATCACCGCCCGCGTCTCCTGGGTTACGGCGGCGAGCATGGCTTCGAGGTCGGCCCTGTGGTGCTCGTCGAGCGGGATCTTGCGAGTCCCGAGCCCGACCACGCTGGCTGCGGAGACGTAGAAGGGGAAAGAGGGCCACGGGATGACGATCTCCCCGGGGCGGTCCAGGATCTGCATCAGGTCCACCAGAACCTCGCTGGTGCCGTTGCCGACGACGACGTTCTCAGGCCTCACGCCGGGGTTGGCTTCGGCTATAGCCTCGCGCAAAGGGTCGGCGTCGCGGTCCGGATAGCGTCCGGCTCGCGACAGGGACTCGATCACGGCCTCTCTCGCCTCGGGGAGGGGGCCGAAGGAGAGCTCGTTCATAGTGAGCTTCACGTACTCCTTCGAGCCGCGGTCGACGGAGATCTCCTCCCTCAGCCGCGGCGGATGGTAGGGAAGAATGTTGTCTAGTACGGACCTGATCCGCAATCCGGTCTCCTCTCGAACGTGGCGAGGGTGAAGATAGCCCCTCGTCGCGCCGACCGCAACGGCGGTTAGTGCAGGATCTGATCGAGAAAGCGTTTGGTCCGCTCGTTCTGGGGGTTCTGGAAGAAGTGCTCGGGGGTGCCGACCTCGATTATGCGGCCCTCGTCCATAATGACGACCCGGTCGGCGACGCGACGCGCGAAGCCCATCTCATGGGTCACGACGACCATCGTCATGCCGCCGCGTGCCAGGTCGGCCATCGCTTCGAGGACCTCGTTGATCATCTCCGGGTCAAGAGCGGACGTCGGCTCGTCGAAGAGCATGATCTTGGGCTCCATCGCCAGCCCCCGCGCGATGGCGACCCGCTGCTGCTGGCCCCCCGAGAGGCTCTCGGGGTACTTGTTCGCCTGCTCGGGGATGCCGACCCTCTTAAGGAGTCGGTCGCAGCGCTCGTCGGCCTCCTTCTGGGAGACGTTCTTCACCTTCACAGGCGCAAGCTTGATGTTCCGAGCGACCGTCATGTGCGGGTAGAGGTTGAACTGCTGGAAGACCATCCCGATCTCGGTGCGCACCTTGTTGATGTCCGTGCTCTTGTCGGCCAGGTTCAACCCGTCCACGATGAGCTCGCCAGAGGAGATCTCCTCCAGCCCGTTTATGCACCTGAGCAGGGTGCTCTTTCCCGAACCGCTGGGCCCGATGACGACGACGACCTCACCCTCTTCGACAGAGAAGTCGATGTCCGCGAGGACCTGGAAGTCCCCGAAGAACTTGTTGACCCCGTGGAACTCTATGATGCTCACCGCGTTGGCCGCCTTTCCCGCGCCAGAGCCAGCGATACACGGGTAGAATAGCACAACGCGAAACGTTGCCAGATAGCTTGCGGAGGAGCCGTGGACAGTCTTTTTGACGCCGCCGACGGCGGCGAGAGCAGGGAGGAGCGTCTGACGGAGCTCGCCCGGCAGGTGGCGGTCTGCACGAGGTGCGATCTCGCCCTCAGCCGCACCAATACCGTCTTCGGTACTGGAGATCCCTACTCGCCGCTGATGCTGATCGGCGAGGGGCCCGGGGAGAACGAGGACGCCACCGGGCTGCCGTTCGTAGGCCGCGCGGGCAAGCTGCTCGACGACATCCTGGCGGCGGTGGACCTCACCCGCCAGGACGTTTACATCACCAACATCGTCAAGTGCCGGGCCGCCCTCGAGGAGGGCGGACGCATGAAGAACCGCCAGCCGAGGACGAGTGAGATCAAAGCCTGCAACATCTACCTGCAGGGCCAGACGGAGGCGATCAAGCCGAGGATTATCCTCTGCCTGGGCGGTCCCGCGGCCAAGACCGTCATAGACAAGGACTTCCGCATCACCAAGGACCGCGGCAGGTGGTACGATCTGGAGGGCGGCATCAAGGCGATGGCGACCTTCCACCCTGCCTACGTCCTCAGGCAACGCGGCGAGGACCTCCAGAACACCAAACGTCTCGTCTGGAAGGATGTCCAGGCCGTCTACGCCGAGTACAAGCAGGCGATGGAGGAGCGAGGCTGAGCCTCAGAGGCAAGCTGTAGATACCCTGCCGGTTCTCGGGCCGGCCACGAACGCCCACCGCCGGAGTCTGCCGATCAGGCGGCCAGGACATAAGTAATGGACTTCATACCGTATTTCGGTGTTGCCTGCTATTATTCGAGCGTGAATCAGGTAACCGTCGAGAAGGGCTTCTGAAAAACGTGGTAAGCACAATCTCCGGCAGCCGCATGATGGACGGCGTAGACAAGGACATACTGAACTTGATCCAGAAGGAGTTCCCGCTGGAGCGGGAGCCTTTCGCGGCGATCGGACGCGACGTGGGGATAACAGGCGGCGAGGTCATCCGCCGCGTAGAGTCGCTCAAGAGAGGACGGGTTATACGCCAGATCAGCGCGATCTTCGACACCCGCGTCCTCGGCTACGAGTCGAGCCTGGTGGCGGCCAAGATCCCGCCCCGCAACCTCGCCGAGGGGGCCAAGGCGATTAACTCCCACCCTGGTGTCTCCCACAACTACGAGCGCAACAACGAGTTCAACCTCTGGTACACGGTGGCCGTCCCGCCAGACTCACGGCTGGGGCTGGAGGGCACGGTGGATGTGCTCCACCGCATAAGCGGGGCCGAGAAGACCCGCATCCTGCCCACCCTCAAGCTCTTCAAGATCGGCGTCACGCTCGACATGAAGGAGGGTGCTACCGCGAAGAAGGAAGCGCCGCAGTACGGCGAGACCGACCGCGCGAAGGCCGATCGGAATATCTCCGAGGACGACAGGGCGGCGATCAGGGCGTTGCAAGAGGATATACCGCTAACGCCGCGACCATTCGACCTGTGGGGAGATCAGGTCGGGCTCTCTTACGAGGGCCTGATCGAGCGCGCCCAAGACCTTCGCCGGCGCAGGATCATGCGCCGCTTCTCCGCGGTCCTCTACCACCGCAAGGCGGGCTTCCGCGCGAACGCGATGGGCGTCTGGAAGGTGCCGGAAGACCGCATCGAAGAGGTGGGCAACGCGTTCGCCCACTACCAGGCGGTCTCCCACTGTTACCAGCGCCCCATCTACGAGGACTGGCCCTACTCGATCTTCTCGATGGTGCACGGCCGCACCGTCGAGGAGTGCGAGGCGGTACTCGACGCGATGGCCGCCGAGACGGGGCTCAGCGAGCGGCTCTCGCTCTACTCCACCCGCGAATACAAGAAGACGAGGGTGCGCTACTTCACGTCGGAGATGGATGCCTGGGAGAGGCTCTACGCCGGCGTCCTGCGCTGATTTAGAAGCCAGCTATCGGCCGTAAGCTATCAGCCACTTTCGCCGCAGATTTTCTCGGCCCGGAGGGGTTTGTTAGAGAAATACGCAGCGGCTTCCGCGAAGGTGGTGGTTCCTCTTGCTGACCTGGGCTCTTCCGGTGGCGCTCTTTGCGGCGTTACTGGCGGGGGTGGTGACGGGAACGACCGGGTTCGGGCTCGCCCTGATCAGCACCCCGATCCTGCTCTTCGTCTACGAGCCCCGTACGGTGATCTTCCTTACCGCGGTGTTCTCGGTCGTGATCAACGCCGCCGTGGTATGGGACTCCTGGCGGGAGGCGTACCGCAGGCTGGCGCTCACCCTGCTGGTGCCGGCCTGCTTCGGGATAGTGGCGGGAGCCGAGATCCTGAGGGTCGTGGATCCCATATACATCCGACTGTCCGTCGGCGCCGTCGTGGTTCTCTCAGCGCTGCTCCTTGTCCGGGATGTCCAGCTGCCCGGGGCCGACACGCGCTGGGGGCCGGTCGTGGCCGGCACCGCTAGCGGCGCGCTCTCGACCTCGACGGGGCTCGCCGGTCCCCCGATAGTCCTGCTTCTCGCCTCCCGCGGCCTCCCCAAACACCAGTTCCGCGGTACGAGCGCCTTCTACTTCCTCCTCATGAGCGTCGTTACCCTGATCATCCTCTCCGCCCGCGGCCTGGTGGCTGCAAAAGACCTCCCGCTCGCGGCCGTACTGGTCCCGGCGGCCATGGTCGGCAAGACCATCGGTACGGCGTTCCTGAAGAGAATCTCCGAGAGCGCCTTCCGAAGGCTGAGCCTCGGCCTTGTCATCCTCACCGGGACCCTTGGCGTCGCGACCGCCGCGTGGGCGTTGTTGTAAAGGCATCAGATGAAGCTTGCTCGGGCCCGAAACCTCGGGTAAACCAGATCACATCCACGCCCGATGCCCGCCTGGAAGCTAGCATCTTGTTTGATACTCTCTAGTTACATTATGACATTCTGGCAAGATGGTTCTGCGCGGATAATTTCCATAGCGGTCATCGAGGATCTCCGTTGAGGCGAGCGGAGGTCCCCGTTGCGGGGACGCTGTCTTTCGGGATCTTGCTGGTCTCGCAGCTTGCTGCGACGGCGGGTTTCATGTTTGTCATGCCGTTCATGCCGCTCTACGTGCAGCAGCTCGGCGTGGAGAGCGCCGGGGACGCGGCGGCGTGGGCCGGGCTGTTGAACACGGCGACCGCGGCGACGATGGCGCTCGCGGCGCCCCTTTGGGGCCGGCTCGCCGACCGGCTGGGGCCGAAGTCGATGCTTATGCGGGCGGCCTTCGCCGGTGCTCTCGTCGTCGGGTTGATGGGTCTGGCGACGAGTCCCTGGCAGTTACTTGTGCTCAGGCTCGTGCAGGGCACGCTAACGGGGACGGTCGCCGCAGCGACGGTGCTCGTCTCGGCCACGGCGCCGCAGGGTCGGGCGGGGCAGAGGCTGGGAACGCTGCAGATGATCATCTTCGTGGCGGCGGCTCTGGGACCGTTCATGGGCGGGCTCTTCGCGGAGCTCGTCGGCATAAGGGCCTCCTTCGGGGTAACCGGAGCGCTGCTCTTCGTATCCGGGGTGCTGGTGCTCTTCGGGGTCGAGGGGGCCGAGTCTGCACCGGAGGAAAAAGAGGGGCAGTTAAAGACGGCCGGGCCGCTGCCCAGGATGGGTCTGCTCATCGGTCTCATCCCGCTCTTCTTCGTGCACGTCGCGATCACCGGCGTACAGCCGGCGCTGCCGGGTTTCGTAGGAGAGCTCACCGGAGCTTCCGCGGGCGTAGCGGGCCTGTCGGGTCAGATCATCGGCGCCGGCGCGCTCGCCGCAGCTCTGGGGTCCGTCGTTGGTGGGAAGCTCGCCGAGCGGTTCGGGGCCCAGCGGGTCATGATCTTTGCGCTTGTCCTCGCCGGGCTCGCCTCGCTGCCGCAGGCGGCGGTGGCCTCGATCCCCGAGCTCTTCGCGTTGCGCGTGCTCGCGAGCTTCGCCCTCGGAGCTGTCATCCCGGTCGCTAACCTCGTCGTGCGCGCCTCTGTCCCAGCCGAGAGGCAGGGCGAGGCCTTCGGCGTCGCGGCGTCGGCTACCTCCGTGGCCTTCGGAATCGGACCTCTGGGCGGCGGTCTCCTGGCGGCGTCCTTCGGCTTCGGCGCTCCTTTCTTCGTGCCCGGCGTCCTATTGCTCGCCGCGTCCGCGGTCCTGGTCGTCCTCGCCGTGATCGCGACCCCTCGCTACGTCAGGATGCTCAAGATGGTGCTAGCCAGTTTGGTTAGCTAGCGCGTCTAACGCCTCCGCTCGGCGCCTTTGATCACAGCTGCTTCGCGGGCGAGAGCCTGCTCTTCAGGCACCGAGCTTCTCGGCAAGCTCGACGAAGTCT
>DASTQK010000065.1:0-4345 GCA_035761765.1 Rubrobacteraceae bacterium | reverse complement strand
GCGCCCCATCAGGCTGGCGACGAGCTCGACGGCGAGCTCGGCCGTGCCGTTTCTGTCATCCAGAATAGGATTGACCTCGACGACGTCGAGGGAGGTGGCGAGCCCCGCCTCGTTGATGAGCTCCATGACCAGGTGCGCCTCCCGGTAAGTCAGCCCACCGCGCACCGGCGTCCCGACCCCGGGGGCCACGTCAGGGTCCATAACGTCGAGATCCAGAGACACGTGTACCCGGTCGAGATGCGAGAGAGCCTTCAGGGCGCGGCGCACGACGCTAGCTATCCCGTAGGCGTCTACCTCCTTCATGGTGTAGACGCGGATCCCCGCCTCCCGCAGCAGGCGGCGTTCCTCGAGATCCACAGAGCGAAGGCCCACGATGACGACATCTTCGGTGCGCACGCTCGCGCCCTGGCCGCCGATAGTCACGAGGTCGCGGTGGCCGCTGCCCGTGAGAACCGAGAGCGGCATGCCGTGGATGTTCCCCGACGGCGAGGTCTCCGGCGTGTTGAAGTCCGCGTGGGCGTCGAGCCAGATCACGCCGGTGCGCCCCGCGTTCTTCGCGACCCCCGAGACGGTCCCGATGGCGATGGAGTGGTCGCCGCCGAGGAAGATCGGGAAGTACCCCTCGGAAGTCATGGCTTCGGCTCGCTCGGCGACCCGCACGCAGACGTTACTCACGGCCGCCAGGTGTCGTATCTCCCCTTCTTTTCCCACGGTCTCCGGGACCGGCGTCTCGGCGTTGCCGAGGTCGGCGACGGCGTAGCCGAGCTCTTCGAGGGCGCCTTGCAGGCGGGCGTAGCAGATGGCCGAGGGTCCCATGTCCACGCCGCGTCTGTCCTGGCCGAGGTCCATGGGTACACCGAGGATGCCCGGCGGGCTGCGCGCACCTTCAAACAAAGGCCACACCCCCCGAGCGCCGCGAGTCGGCGGCAGCCTCGAAGGGACCTTCCGAGGTGCGCCTGACGGCGTTCACGCCTCCGAAGTACATGTTCGGTTCCTCGAAGGTAAGCACCTGCTCGTAGCCGCCGAGGTCGCCCGTGGGGGCACCCGCCTCGTAGGCGAAGAGAGCCCCCTCGGCGTGGAAGCGCGGGGCGAGGACCGCGGTCTCGAGCGGCATCCCGAGGTCGAGCACGTTCACGAGCGTCTGCAAGATGGCGGTCGGGATGCGGGATGCTCCGGGCGAGCCAAGGGAGATCAAGCCTCCCTTCTCCGAGGAGACGATGGTCGGGCTCATGCTGGAGATGAGCCGCTCGCCGGGCGCAAGGGCATGAAACCCTTTGGGGTTGAGCTCGGGCTCCCCCAGAGTGTTGTTCAGCGGGATGCCTGTGCCGGGGACGACGAGACCGGACCCGTAGCCCATCGTGGCGGTGATGGAGACGGCGAACCCGTCGGCGTCGACGCAGGAGATGTGCGTGGTCTGCGGCGAGCCGAAGATGCGCCTGCGCTGCTCCCTGGCGTACTCCTCGCTCGTGAGCCTCCGGGCTACGATCTCGTTCTCCGCCCCGTCCACGTAGGCGACCTCGCGGTCGCGCAGGGCGAGCCTCATAGCACCCGCCATCACCCTGGCGTATTCGGCCCCGGGGAGGGATGCCAGATCGTAGCCCGACACTATTCTCAACATCTGGGCGAGCGTCGGTCCCCCCGCCGAGGGCGGACCATTGGTGAAGATATCACCCTGCTCGTAAGCGACTGCCAGCGGCTCGCGGATGATGGCCCGGTACTCGGCAAGGTCCCGCTCGGTGATGATCCCACCCATCTTGAGGACGTACTCCGAGAGACGCCGCCCGAGCTCGCCTTCGTACAAGAGCTTTGCTCCGGCCTCACCTATGGCCTCGAGCGTGTCCGCGAGCTCGGGGAACCGCATCTCTTCACCCTCGAGGTAGACCCGGTCGCCGTTGTAGAAGTTCTTGCGCGTCTCGTCGGTAAGCCGCAAGACCTCTTCGGCGACCTGGAACCACATGGCGCTGGTCTTGCACAGCCTGAACCCCTCGCGCGCGATCCTCACAGCCGGTCCGAGCGTCTCCTCGAGGGTGAGCCTCCCGTGCCGACCGAGCAGAGCCTCCCAGCCCCTCAGAGAGCCCGGCACCGCCACCGCAGCCCCCCCGACGGTCGAGTTGACCCCGGCTCCATACTTGAGCACGACGGTCTGGGGGCTGCCCCCGGCCCCAAACGCACTCGCCGGCAGTCCCTTGCCAGGCATCGCGTCGTAGTAGTCGATGAGCTCGGCCTCACCACTCGGCGAACGCACGAGCGCGAATCCGCCGCCTGCGATCGAGCTCAGAAGCGGCTCTGTGACGCTGACCGCAGCGGCGGCGGCAACAGCAGCGTCTGCAGCGTTGCCGCCGCCGCGAAAGACCTCCGCCGCGGCCTCCGCAGCGTAGGGAGTCCCGGCGGCGGCAGCGAAGGTCCGCGTTGGGTCGATACCGTCCATGAGTAGCTATTATGCCTCTTGTCGTCCCCTTCGTGCCGCCTACTCCCCAATGTGCCGGGAAATCGTGCAGGTCGGGCTCACAGGGGTTACGGGTACGGCGGGCGACGCGATGGCCAGAGACTTTGGCTAGACCTCACGCTGATTAGCTATCATAGGCATCGGGCAGGCGACTGGGGAAGGGGCTCAAGGCGTTGGAGCAAGAGAGTGCGCGGACCGGGGGTTCCGGTTTCAACACGGCATCGTACGAGGAGGTCCGGGCGGCCGAGGTTGCCGACGTCTACTTCCACCGGACGATGGAGATCCTGCGCTCGCGCGGGCTCGAGGACACACCGGTGCACGCCGAGGTCGCCTACAAGACCTCGGATCCTGACGAGTGGTTCGTGGTCGCCGGCATGGATGAGGTAGCCCATCTCCTCGAGGACACGGCGGTCGAGGCGCTGGCGGTGCCCGAGGGTACGATCTGCGGTCCCAACGAGCCGGTGCTGACCCTATCAGGGCCGTATGCGGCCTTCGCCGAGCACGAGACGGCGATCCTCGGGTTCCTCTGCCAGGCCTCGGGAGTGGCGACGGGGGCCGCCCGCTGCCGGCTCGCGGCGGGTGAGAGGCGCGTCGTCTCCTTCGGGGCGAGGAGGATGCACCCCGCCATCACACCGATGATAGAGCGGGCCGCCTATCTGGGCGGCTGCGACGGGGTCTCGGTCGAGCTCGCCGCAAGAAGGCTCGGTATCCCGGCTACCGGCACCATTCCCCACGCCCTCGTCCTGATACTCGGCTCGACAGCGGAAGCCGCCAGGGCCTTCGACGAGGTTATCGCCCGGGACATACCGCGCACGATCCTCATAGACACCTTCGACGACGAGAAATTCGGCGCGCTCATCGCCGCCCGCACGATACCGGACTCGATCTTCGCGGTGAGACTGGACACGCCGGGCAACCGGCGCGGCGACTTCCGCGACCTGATGCGGGAGGTCCGCTGGGAACTCGACCGCAACGGCTTCGAGCACGTCAAGATCTTCGCCTCCGGCGGCATAGACGTCGAGTACATCCTTCACCTGAACCCGGTCTGCGACGCCTACGGGGTGGGCGGCGCGATCGCCGATGCTCCCATGATCGACTACTCCATGGATATCGTCGAGGTGGCCGGCGAGGACCGCTCGAAGCGGGGCAAACGCGGCGGCCGCAAGCGCCTGCTCGAGCTGGAAGACGGCTCGCACCTGACTCTCCCCGCCGACGCCCCCGCCCCCCACGGCGCCCGCGACCTGCTAGGCCCGCTCGAAGTTCTCGCCTCCCCGGACGTGGGCTCCCTGCGCGAGCACGTGCTCGCCCAGCTCTCCACCGGCGCCTATGTTCTCTGACGCCGACTACTCAAAAAGGACTAGAAAAAGTTCACTCATTTGGGCGATGCGAAGGTGCCCTCCACGAGGCATTATTACTGGTGCAAGGCCGAGTATTCGGAGAGGACAAGGGCATGGAAGAAGCATTCGCCACCAGGTCTCACCCTCTCACCTGCCCGTTCTGTGAGGATCACGAACTGCGGGCCTTCGGTCGAAACTCGGCCCGTTGCGACTCGTGCGGGGGTCTCCTCAGCGGCGCGCTGCTTGCGACCCTGTTGAGTGTCAGCAAGCTGCCAGACGCGGTCGGCGGCCACGCCTGCGAGTGCGGCCATCCCGAGATGCGCCGCCTCCCCGACGGCGTGTACTGGTGCCCGGCCTGCGGCTCCGAGGTCATACCTGTCTCGCCGCAATGATGGGCACGGAGATCGAAAGCCGCAGCACGGCTTACCGGCACGGCTGGCACGACGGCCGCTACGGAGAGCACCGCTGCTTTACCGAGAACCGGCGGCTCGCCTGGCTGCAGGCCCCATCGGAGAGGCTCGACTACTACAGAGGCCATCGCACGGGGCGCGAATCGAGAATG
>DASTQK010000064.1:0-13769 GCA_035761765.1 Rubrobacteraceae bacterium | reverse complement strand
TCATCGTGCAGGACATCACCGAGAGCTGGAGCATGTCGCGCGAGCGCGAGGCGCGCGAGCGGGCCCGGGTCAGGGAGACGGGCGGAGGGTCTACCCGGAGCAATCCACCCACGAGAGGAGCGACCATGATAACGAGCGAGAACTTGCAGCAGCGTGACGTCACCTTCAAGCCGGGCGACACGGTGCGGGTGCACTACCGCGTCATCGAGGGCAACCGCGAGCGGGTGCAGGTCTTCGAGGGCCTGTGTATCGCCCGCAAGGGCGGGGGCATCAACGAGACGTTCACCGTCCGGAAGAACTCCTTCGGGGTGGCAGTCGAGAGGATCTTCCCGCTCCACTCCCCGAAGATCGCCAGGATAGAGGTGGCCTCCCGTGGGGCCGTGCGGCGCGCGAAGCTCTACTACATCAGGGACAAGGTCGGCCGCAGGGCCAGGGTGAAGAAGGCCAAGTAGGCAAGCCTTTGGCCGGGACCCGCACGAAAAACGGCTCCCGGAAGGAGACCTCTCTCTACGCCTTCGACGCCGCCTGGGTACTCGAACGCCGCTCGCCGCTGGCCGGCGCCGACGAGGCGGGACGCGGCGCCCTCGCGGGACCGCTGGCCGCCGCAGCCATCGTTCTGGGGGAGGGCGATATCTCCGGCCTCGCCGACTCGAAGACCCTGAGCGCTGACTCGCGCGAGAGGATATTCGCCGAGGTGCTTCGCCAGGCAGAGGCCGTCTCCGTCGTGACCTTCCCTGCCTGGTGGATCGACGAGTTCGGTGTCGGCAGGGCCAACCGTGAGGCGCTCTCTCGCGTCCTGGTGTTGCTGAGGTCCCGGGCCGGCTGCACCCTCGCCGACGGCAACCTGGCGCTCGGGGCCGAGATAGAGTGCCTGCCGCGCGCCGACGGGAAGAGCGCCGCGGTCGCCGCCGCTAGCGTCGTGGCGAAGGTCCTGCGCGACGGCGCCATGCGCGCTCTAGCCGAAGTGCACGCCCCATACGGCTTCGAGAGGAACCGCGGCTACGGGACGCCCGAACACCGGCTCGCTCTCGCCCGGCTCGGTCCCTGCCGCGTCCACCGCCTGAGCTACGCCGGAGTCGGCCCCTGAGCAGACATACCACGGGCGCCTGGGGTGAAGACCTCGCGCTGCGTTACCTGACGGAGAAAGGCTACGAGCTCGTCGAGCGCAACTACCGCACGCGCTTCGGGGAGCTGGACCTGGTCCTTCGCCACGCAGACACACTCGTGTTCGTCGAGGTGAAGTTGCGCCGCGGAACGGGCTATGGACACCCGCTCGACGCCGTCACCCCTCGCAAGCAGGCCGTAATACGGCGCCTCGCCGAACGCTTCCTGGCCGAGAAGGAGCCGCACTTCGACACGGTGCGCTTCGATGTGGTGGGCATCCTCGTGGGGCAGGGCGGCCCACGGCTCGTCCACGTGCCAGACGCCTTCTGAGAAAATCTCGATGTAAAATATAATGTACTCTTGTCAAGTTAACCGTACATGCTCTATACTGCTCGCGTCTGCGAAGGGAAAGGGCCGTAGGTGGCGGGCAAGGTATGTTGTGGCGACGGGCGAGGGCTCTGAAGCATGGCCGTGTGTCGAGCCCGGAGCCTCAGCCTCCTTGGCATAGACGCGGTGCCGGTCGAGGTGGAGGTCGACGTGAGTCCGGGCTTGCCCGGGTTCTCCATCGTCGGGCTGCCGGACGCCGCTGTACAGGAGGCAAGGGAGCGGGTCAGGGTAGCCATCTCCAACAGCGGCTTCAAATTTCCGACCAAGAAGATCATCGTGAACCTCGCGCCGGCAAACCTGCGCAAAGAAGGAGCGGCGTTCGACCTCCCGATCGCGCTCGCCATCCTCGCGGCTGCGGGGGAGCTCCCGGCGGGGTGGCTGGAGGGAGCGGGGGTGGTGGGAGAGCTTTCGCTGGACGGGGGGCTTCGCGGCATCAGGGGCGCACTATCTGTGGCTGACGGGGCGCGCCGGGAGGGCCTCCCGCGCCTCGTGGTACCGGAGGCGAACGCGCCCGAGGCGGCGGCCATAGACGGCCTGGGGGTCTACGGGCTGCGGACGCTGCGCGAGGCCGTGGATTTTCTCGGCAGGCGCGTGAACATACCAGCGGCAGAGCCTTCGCGAAACGGTGCTAGCGAAGGCTCCGCCACGGGGGCGGACTTCGCCGACGTGGCCGGGCAGCGCTACGCCAAGCGGGCGCTGGAGGTGGCGGCGGCGGGCGGGCACAACGTCATCCTCAGCGGTCCGCCGGGTTCGGGCAAGACCATGCTCGCGCGCAGGCTCCCGGGGATACTGCCCCCTCTTGGCCTGGCGGAGAGCATCGAGGTAACCAAGGTCCACAGCGCCGCCGGGGAGGGGAACGGGGCCCTTATCCGGGACAGGCCCTTCCGGGCGCCGCACCACACAATCTCGACCTCGGGGCTCGCCGGGGGTGGTAGCAACCCGCGTCCCGGGGAGGTCTCACTCGCGCACCACGGTGTCCTCTTTCTCGATGAGCTCCCCGAGTTCGGCAGGGTGACGCTCGAGGTGTTGCGCCAGCCGCTCGAGGACGGGCACGTCACGATCTCGCGGGTGGCGGCGACGCTCACCTACCCGGCGCGCTTCACGCTGGTGTGCTCGATGAACCCCTGCCCCTGCGGCTACGCGGGCGACGGGCGGAGGGCCTGCCGCTGCTCGGCGAATCAGGTCGAGCGCTACCAGAGCCGCATCTCGGGACCCCTGCTCGACCGCATAGACCTGTTCGTCGACGTCCCGCGCCTGACGCGCGAGGAGCTGCGCTCCGGCGGCCCTGCAGAGCCCTCCGATGCCGTAAGAGAGCGGGTGGCGAAGGCCAGAGCGAGGCAGGTAGAGCGCCAGGGGGGTTCCAACTCTGTGCTCTCCGGGCGCGCGTTGCGCGCGGCGTGCGCCCTGGAGGGAGACTCCGAGGCGCTCTTCTCGCGGGCCATAGACCGGATGGGGCTCTCGGGACGGGGCCACGACCGGGTTCTGCGCGTCGCCCGGACTGTCGCCGACCTCGCCGGCGAGGATGAGATAGCGGCGGAGCACGTCGCCGAGGCGCTCAACTACAGGAGGGCCCGCTTCGTTGGCCGGTAGCCCGGTATCTCATTACCTCTTCCTCTCGCTGTTGCAGGCCAGGATCGGCGCGAGCGTCGTCTCCCGCCTCGGGGAGGTAGACGGGCTGCTGGAGGTGCCGCCAGCGGAGGTGGTCTCACGAGCGGGGATGAAGGAGAGAGCCGCCCGGACCTTCGAGGAGCTCAAGGAGACCTTCGACCCCGAGGCGATGCACGGGGCTCTGGCGCGGCTTGGGATCCGCGTTCTCACGCCGGTCGACAAGGGGTACCCCGATCGTCTCAGGGAGATACCCGATGCTCCTCCCGCGCTCTACGTGCACGGCGAGGTGCCAGACGCGCCCGCCGTGTCCGTCGTCGGTTCACGCGCCGCGTCGCCGACCGGCATCGAGGCGGCCCGCTCCCTGGGCCGTGCACTGGGCGAACGCGGGGTGTGCGTCGTCAGCGGGCTCGCCCTGGGTGTGGACGCAGCCGCTCATCAAGGGGCGCTCGAAGCAGGCGGTCCGACCGTCGGGGTGCTCGGATGTGGCATAGACGTCGTCTACCCGAGAGGCAACCTGGCCCTGTTCGGGCGCGTGAGGGAAGCGGGCGCGCTCGTCTCCGAGTACTACCTGGGCGAGCCGCCGCTCGCGTGGCGGTTTCCGGCGCGCAACCGGATAATCGCCGGCCTCGGCGATGCCGTCGTCGTAGTCGAGGCGCCGCACAAGAGCGGCGCCCTCATAACGGCCCGTCACGGCGCGGAGTGCGGCCGGGACGTGTGGGCGGTCCCCGGACCGCTCGGGACCCCGGAGTGTGCCGGCTCCAACAGGCTCCTCGGCGACGGCGCCGGCGTCCTCTGGGACGTCGCGGAGTTCGTCGAAACCTACGCGCAAGAGTCCGACCGGCTGCCCGGCCCAGCTGCCGCTGAGCCGCCCATTCCGGGCTCGTTGCCCGAGGGCGAGGCGGCGGTGCTCGCCGGCGTCGGCTTCCGGCCTACGGGGGTGGACGAGATATCGGTGCGCAGCGGCATCGAGACGCCCCGGGTACTCTCGGCGCTCGCCCTGCTGGAGCTCAAGGGCTACGTCGCGCGCGGGACGGGCGGGGTCTTTGTGCGGAGGACGTCGCTGTGAGGCGAGGCACGCTCGGCTGGCTATGGGCACGCTACCTGGAGGCACGCGACGCGCTCGCGGGCGTCTCCGCCGCTGAGCGCGCGAGGGCCGAGCGCGAGGTCAGGGTCTTGAGGGACCGGCTGGTCGTCAACTACTCTCCCCTCGTCAAGTACGTCGCGTGCAGGGTCTCGGCGCGCGCTATCTGGCCCGTCGAGCTCGAGGACGTACTCTCCTGGGGAATATTCGGGTTGCTCGAAGCCGTCGAGACCTACGACCCTGCGCGCCGGACCAAGTTCGAGTCCTACGCCATCTCCAAGATAAGGTGGGCCATCCTCGACGAGCTGAGGCGTTTGGATCCCCTGAGCCGCAGCGTGCGCCGCAGGGCCCGGGAGGTGGAGTCGGCGAGGAGCGAGCTGGCCCAGAGGCTCGGACGCGCACCTACCGAGGAGGAGGTCGCGCGCGAGGTAGGCGTAGGAGTCTCCGAGCACCGGGCGTTCCTCGCGCGCCTCTGGCAGGCGCAGGTCGGCTCGCTCGAGAGCGGAATCGACGGTAAGAATGGCCTGAGGCGCGACCTGCACCAGACAGTCGCGGACGGGCACGCCGTGGATCCCGAATCCGCCGCGGCGGCGGCCGAGGTGCGGGCGCGGCTCGTGGAGGCGATACAGGGCCTCGGGGAGAAAGAACGGGTGGTTACCACCTTCTACTTCTACGAGGGGTTGACGCTCAGGGAGATCGGGGGCGCCATGAGCCTGACAGAGGGACGCATCTCGCAGATACTGCACGCTGCCCTGGTCAAGCTGCGCGAGGCCCTCTCGGAGGACCCCGCGCCGACCGGGAGACGTTAGCACGAGCGCCGTCGTCTAGAAGCCTCACGGCCCTTGTGCTAACATCTGCGAGGCTCGGACGAGAGGTTGCGTTTGGCTGTCTCAGGTGCAACCTCTTTTCTGTGACCACACACGCTCGCCGGAGGGCCACGGTGCCCGGGTGGTGGTTCGCTCTGGAGCCAGAGACGGATTGCGAGGCGCGGGCGGAGGATGCCAACCACCTGAAAAGTGAGGTAGAACAAACTTGCAGGGTACGACCGATCGCGTGGGGATAAGAGAGCTGCTCGAGGCCGGGGTGCACTTTGGGCACCAGGCCAAACGCTGGAACCCCAAGATGAAGCGCTACATCTTCGCCGAGCGGACGGGGGTGCACATAATAGACCTCGACCAGACGCTCACGCTGCTAGACAAGGCCCTCAACTTCGTGCGGAGCATCGCCGAGGCGGACCGCGAGGTCCTCTTCGTCGGCACCAAGAAGCAGGCCCAGATCCCGATCGCCGAGCAGGCGCTCAGGAGCGGACAGCCCTACATAGCAGAGCGCTACATCGGCGGCATACTGACCAACTTCCAGACGATCCAGCCTCGCATCCAGTACTTCAAGGACCTGGCGCGCCGGGTGGAGGAGACCCCTGAAGAGGATCGCTCGGGCAAGGACTGGTTCGCGCTCACCCGCGAGTACCAGAAGCTCAGACGCAACTTCGCCGGGATAACCGAGATGGAGCGTCTCCCGGGGGCCGTCTTCGTCATAGACCCCAAGCGCGAGGAACTGCTCGTCAAGGAGGCCAACCGGCTAAGAATCCCCGTCGTCGCGCTCACCGACACCAACTGCGACCCCGAGGTCGTAGACTACGTCATCCCGGGCAACGACGACGCGATCCGGTCGATAACCCTCATCTCGCGCCTTATTGGAGATGCGATCGTGCAGGCTCGCGGCGAGGAGGCGGTCCCGGCCGCCGAGCGCCCGCTTCCTCCGGTCGTCGAGGAGGCGCAGGTCACGGAGGAGGTCGCCGAAGGCGTCGCCGCCGAGGAGACGTCCGAGCCTGTGGCCAGCGCTCACACCGAGGCCCAGAGCGAGGAGCCGGTGGAAGATGCGCCCGAGACCACCGAGCCCGCTCTCGAGACGGCGGCTGTCGAGACCGCCGAACCGGAAGCCGGCCCGACTGCCGAGGTCGAGGACTCCGAGGCCGGCGTCGAACAGGACGACACCGAGCCCGAGGGAGCCGAGGCGGCGCTTTCGGAGGAGAACGAGGAGAGATAAGTCTTGGCTAGCACGATAGAGAAGATCAAGCAACTCCGCGAGGAGACTGCCGCGGGGATGATGGACGTGAAGAACGCGCTGGAGGAGTCCGGCGGCGACCTCGAGGGGGCCAGGCGGGTGCTCAGGGAGCGAGGGCAGGCCCTTGCCGCCAAGAAGAGCTCGCGCGAAGCGTCGGAGGGGCTCATCGACGCCTACATCCACTTCAACGGTCGCGTCGGGGTGCTCGTCGAGGTGAACTGCGAGACGGACTTCGTGGCCCGCACGCCCGAGTTCAGGGAGTTCGCGCACAACGTCGCGCTGCACGTCGCCTCCGCCCAGCCGCAGCCCCTCGCGGTCGCGCCCGAGGACATACCGGCCGCCGAGCTCGCTGAGGAGCGGCGCATCGTCGAGAAGCAGGTCGCCGAGATGGGCAAGCCCGAGCAGATAGCGTCCAGGATCGTCGAGGGACGCATGCAAAAGTGGATCTCCGAGCGGGCCCTGCTTACGCAGCCCTTCGTCAAGGACCCGGACAGGACCGTGGGCGACATCTTGCAGGAGACCGTCCAGAAAGTCGGCGAGAACGTCGTCGTGCGGCGCTTTGTCCGCTACGCGATCTAGGGACCCCTTGGAAGGGACCGATAGACCCGAAAGCGGCGCCGCACGAGGCCCCCTCTCGGAGCTCGGGCCCGTCCGTCGCGTCGTCCTCAAGCTCTCGGGCGAGAGCCTCGCAGCGGAGAACGGCTACGGCATAGGCTCCGGAAGCCTCGAGACGACCGCCACGCAGGTCCTCGAGGCGGTCGAGGCGGGGGCCGAGCTCGCCATCGTCGTCGGTGGCGGCAACATCTTCAGGGGCTCCCAGGTCGCCGACGACCTCGGCATAGAGAGCGCGACCGCCGACTACATGGCCATGCTCGGCACGGTCATAAACGCCCTGGCGCTGCAGGCGGCGCTCGAGGGGCGAGGCATACCCACGCGCGTGCAGTCGGCCATCGAGATCCAGGAGGTCGCCGAGCCCTACATCCGCCGCCGCGCCATCAGGCACCTGGAGAAGGGGAGGGTCGTCATCTTCGCCTCGGGCACGGGCAACCCCTTCTTCACAACCGACACGGGGGCGGCGCTGCGGGCGCTGGAGATCAACGCCGACGCCCTGCTGATGGCCAAGAACCGCGTGGACGGCGTCTACGACAAGGACCCGCGCAGGGAGCCCGACGCGGTCCGCCTCGACCGCCTCAACTACATGGACCTCCTCTCCAACAACCTCGCCGTCATGGACCATACGGCGGCCACGCTGTGCAGCGGCGAGAACCTCCCCATAATCGTTTTCGATATACTGAAACCGGGCAACGTGCGCCGCATATTGCAGGGAGAGCGCGTGGGTTCTCTGGTGTGGGGTGCGCCGTCCGAAAACGGGACAGGGGGAGGAGGCTGAAGATGTCTGACGTTATAGACCTGACGGCCGCCGAGCGCCGGATGCGGGGGGCCGTCGAGGCCGTGAAGCACAACTTCGCGACCATCAGGACGGGCAGGGCCAACCCGACGCTGCTCGACAGGATAGAGGTGGACGTCTACGGCTCGCGCATGCCTTTGAGGAGCGTCGCCAACGTCGGCGCGCCGGAGCCGAAGCTGCTCACCGTCACCCCGTTCGACCCGAGCTCCCTGAAGAACATCGAGCGGGCCTTGAGCGACTCGGACATCGGGCTCAACCCCCAGAACGACGGCAGGATCATCCGGCTGCCCATCCCCGAGCTCACAGAGGAGCGCCGCCGCGAGCTGATCCGGGTCGCCAGGAGCATGGCCGAGGAGGGCCGGGTCTCCGTGCGCAACGTCCGCCGCGACGAGATGCGCGACGTGCACGAGCTGCGCAAGATGGGGGAGATCTCCCAGGACGACGAGCACCGCGCCGAGGAGGAGCTCCAGAAGCTCACGAACGATTACGTGAAGCGCATCGATTCTGCTCTGGAGGACAAAGAAGCGGAGCTTCTGGAGGTCTAGGAGCTGGAGCCTGTCCGCAAACATCCCGCCGAGCCAGCCGAGCCACGCGTCCTCACCCGCGTCGACGAGGGCCGCACCCCGCGCCACGTCGCGGTGATCATGGACGGCAACGGGCGCTGGGCCGAGCGCCGGCGGCTTCCCCGGGCTGCAGGGCACCGCGCTGGCGTCGAGGTCCTCACCCCCCTGCTCGAGGCCGCCGGCCGCGCTGGCGTCAGGACGCTCACCCTCTACGCCTTCTCGACCGAGAACTGGGCGCGCCCCGAGGATGAGGTGGACATGCTGATGTCCCTTTTTCTCGAGACGGCTCGCACGAAGGTGCCCGAGTTGAACGAGCGGGGCGCGAGGCTACGCTTCCTCGGGCGCCGCGAGTACCTGCCCGCCTCGGTACTGGAGGCCATCCGGGAGGCCGAGGAGATCACCGCGCACAACGACAAGCTCGACGTCTACGTCGCCCTGAACTACGGCGGTCGCTCGGAGATCGTGGACGCCGTCAAGCGTATCGTCGCCGACGGTCTCTTGCCGGAGGAGGTGGACGAGGCGACCTTTGCCCGCTACCTCTACGCCCCGGAGGTCCCCGAGGTGGACCTCGTGATCCGTACGAGCGGCGAGCTACGCGTCTCGAACTTTCTCCTCTGGCAGATAGCCTACGCCGAGTTCTACGTGACGGACACTCTGTGGCCGGACTTCTCGCAGGAGGAGTTCCTGCAGGCCATAGAATCCTTCGCGTCCCGTTCCCGGCGTCGCGGCGGGGTCTAGAAGGCGCCGGTGCTCAGGCGGCGGGCCGTCACCGCCCTCGTCCTGGCGCCCATCGCGCTCGGTGCCATCGCCCTCGGGAAGTGGGCCGTTCTCCTCGTCGTCCTGCTGGTCACGGTCGGCGCAGCCTACGAACTATCGCACGCCCTGAACCCGCTGCCGTTCCTCGCGGCGCTGGGGGCTGGCGCGGCACCCATCCTCCTCGCCCTCCCTTACGGCCCGACGGGCATCCTGGCCGGTGCCCTGCTGGCGCTGCCGTGGGCCCTGTTCTGGCTGGCGGGTAGGCCCGAGACCCGTACCCTGAGAGCCGTCCTCGCCGTGCTCCTGATGGCGCTCTGGGTCGGCGCCCCGCTCGCCCACCTGGGTCTTTTCCCGCGCTCACGCTACGGTGTGGTCCTTATCCTCATAGCCGTGGTGGGACCCTGGATATCGGACTCCGGGGCGTACTTCGCCGGACGCTTCTTCGGCCGGCACCTGCTCTTCCCGAGCCTGAGCCCGAAGAAAACGCTCGAGGGCAGCGTGGGAGGTCTTCTGGCCACGATGCTTGTCGTGGGCTTCGTCTCCTACGAGTTCCTGAGCTTCGGCCTGGTGAAGGCGCTGGTGATCGGAGCCGGCGTCTCGCTGTTCTCGCAGACCGGCGACCTCTTCGAGTCCACCCTCAAGCGCATCCTGGACGTGAAGGACCTCGGACACTTCCTCCCGGGCCACGGAGGCGTTCTCGACCGCGTGGACAGCCTGCTCTTTACCGCCCCCGCGGTATACTACATCTCGCTGCTCGCATGATATCTCTACCAACATCCCCGCCATGAGGCGCCGCGTGACCATTCTGGGCTCGACCGGCAGCGTGGGCCGCCAGGCCCTCGACGTCGTGCGCACCCACCCCGACCTCTTCGACGTCGTGGCCCTCTCCGCGAACTCGGATGTACAGACGCTGCGGCGCCAGGCAGAGGAGTTCGAGCCCGAGCGCGTCGCCCTGGAATCCCCCGGTTCTTCGACTCCCGACGGCTTCGGCCGCGAGCTCCTGAGGGGCCCGGGCTCCGCCGAGCACCTGGCCCGGGAGCCCGCCGACGTCGTCCTGAACGGGATCGTCGGCTTCGCGGGTCTGGCCGCGACGGTGGGGGCGCTCGAGGCAGACAACACGCTCGCTCTGGCCAACAAGGAATCCCTCGTCACCGGGGGCGAGTGGGTAATCAGCCTGGCCGACCCCGGCCAGATCCTGCCCGTAGACTCCGAGCACTCGGCGATATTCCAGTGCCTGGAGGGCGCGGAGGGGGTCAGCGGGGTCCTGCTTACTGCCTCGGGCGGGCCGTTTTTCGCCCTGGAGAAGTCGCGCCTCCTGGAGGTCGGGCCGGAGGCCGCGCTCGAGCACCCCACCTGGAGCATGGGGCCCAGGATCACGGTCGACTCGGCCACGATGATGAACAAGGGGCTCGAGGTGATCGAAGCCCACCACCTCTTCGGTATCCCCTACGACGACGTGCGCGTCACCGTCCACCGCCAGTCGGTGGTCCACGGCGGGGTGTTTTTCGAGGACGGTTCGTTGGTCATGCACGCCGCTCTCCCGGACATGAAACTTCCGATAGCCTACGCCCTGCTGTACCCGGAGCGGGCGGACGTGGGTACGCCCCGCGTTCCTTTCGAGAACACCACCTGGACCTTCGAGGAGCCGCGCGACGACCTGTTCCGCTGTTTGCCGCTGGCGGTCGAGGCCGGACGCTCGGGCGGCGCGTACCCGGTCGCTCTGAACGCCGCCAACGAGGTCGTCGTCGAGGCCTTCCTCGACCGCCGGCTGCAGTTTCTGCGGATAGCCGACGTGATCGAAGAGGTCCTCGAAGCCCTGCCCGACCTCGGACCGATGCACAGCCTGGAGGCGATATCCTCCGCCGACGCCTGGGCTCGCGACGAGGCCGCACGCCGCACCCGGAAGGCGGCCCTCCGTTGACCATCATCGTCGCCATACTCGGCCTGATCTTCCTGATCATCGTCCACGAACTCGGGCATATGCTCGCAGCAAGAGCCCTCGGCGTCAGAGTCCCCGAGTTCGGCGTCGGCTTCGGCCCACCCCTCATCAAGAAGAAGATCGGTAACACTACCTATTCTTTCCGCATAATACTTCTAGGTGGGTTTGCGAAGATGGCGGGGATGAACGACGGTGCGGAGGGTCCTGACACCTTCCCGGCCAAGGCGGCGTGGCGGCGGGCGCTCATAATCTTTGCGGGGCCTTTCGCGAACATCCTCGCTGCCGTAGCCATACTGGCGGTGGTCTTGATGACGAGTGGGGCGGTAACGGGCGTCGAGCCCGAGGTAAGGCAGGTAGAGCCTGGTTCGATGGCCGAGCGGGTCGGGATCCGGCCCGGGGACAGGCTGGTAGCGGTGGACGGCGAGCGCATTGCGGCGTGGGAGGGTTTCACGCGGGAGGTGGAGGACCGGCGTCCGGGGCAGGAGATATCGGTCACCGTCGAGCGTGGCGGAAAGGAGAGGACGTTCACCGGGAAGCTCGGTGCTAACCCCCAGAACCCGGAGGTGGCGCTCGTCGGCGTGCGGCCAGAGAGCGAGACCACCACCTACGGTCCGTTCGAGGCTATCGGGATGGCGGTCGCGCAGGTGGTAAGGGTGAGTGGCTTGCTCGGCGCCTTTGTGTTGGATTTGGCGACAGGCGAGCGCAGTTTCTACAACAACGTCACGGGACCCGTTGGGATCGCCACCGTAGGGAGCGCGTCGGTGGAGCAGGGTTTCTTCCCGCAGCTTCTGGCCCTCATCAGCCTCAACCTCGCGTTGTTCAATTTGCTGCCGCTGCTTCCACTCGATGGGGGTCATCTGTTCTTCATCGCGGCGGAGAAGGTACTGGGGCGTCCGGTCAGGCAGGAGACGATGGGTAGGATCGCGGCTCTCGGGATAGCGCTCGTGCTCGTGTTGTTCGTGTTCGCAACCTACGCAGACCTTAGTAAAATTTTCACGGGACAGCCGTTTATCCCGGAGTAGGATAGGCCCAGGAGGAAGATGACAGAGGCAGCACTGCAGCAGCGTCCGATCACGAGCCGGCAGATAAAGGTCGGCGACGTCCCCATTGGCGGGGGCGCGCAGGTCGTCGTACAGTCGATGACGAACACGATGACCAACGACGTCGAGGCGACCGTCCAGCAGGTCTATGATCTCAACGCCGCGGGCGCGGATATCGTGCGTGTCTCCGTCAACGGCTCGAAGGCTCTCAAGGGCTTCAAGGAGGTCGTCTGGCGCTCCCCTGTACCCCTTATCGCAGACATCCACTTCGACTACCGGATGGCACTGGGCGCCGCTGAGGCCGGGGCTGCCTGTGTGCGCATAAACCCCGGCAACATCGGTGGAGACGACCGGTTCAGGGCCGTGATCGAGAAGTGCCAGGAGACCGGTGCTGCTATGCGCATCGGCGTCAACTCCGGCTCTGTGGAGAAGCGCTTCTGGGAGTTGCCCAAGGCCGAGGCTCTAGTCGCGAGCGCTCTTCACAAGGTCGAGATCGCCGAGGAGATGGGCTTCTTCGACTTCAAGGTCTCCCTCAAGGCCAGCCACGTCCCCGAGATGGTCGCGGCCAACAGGGAGTTCCGCAGGCATTCCGACGCGCCCTTGCACCTCGGCGTCACCGAGGCGGGGACCAAGCTTCCCGGCGCCATCAAGAGCGCTGCGGCGCTCGGGCAGCTCCTGCCCTACGGCATAGGCGACACCATACGCATCTCGCTCGCCGAGGACCCGGTAGAGGAGATACCGGTTGCGTACCAGATCCTCTCCGCGCTCGACCTCAGGCACCGCGGGCCGAACGTGATCGCCTGCCCGAGCTGCGCCCGTACCCTTGGCTTCGACGTCATAGGTATGGCCGCCCGGGTCGAGGACAGGCTCAAGCACTACGAGGACCACTTTACCGTCGCGGTCATGGGCTGCGTCGTCAATGGACCCGGTGAGGCGAGGGACGCGGACTACGGCGTAGCCGGCGGCAAGGACGACGGCGTCATCTTCGCCAAGGGCCAGCCGCTGAGGAAGGTGCACCGAGACGATATCTTCTCTACCCTCTTCGAGGAGATAGAGAAGGACGGCCGGAAGTAGAAAGGACTCTCACAGAGTTCCGGCTGAGGCGGAGTCCCGGAGCCGAGCCAGAATCTACGAGAGAGTATGGCGTTCACCGCGACTGCTCGTAGTCTCGGGATCTTCTCGGCTGCTGCGACCGTCATCCTGCTGGTCGCGTACGCGGCAACGCTCGCAGTGGGGCTGGCGTCACTGGAGTCCGCGCAGCAGCCGATCGGCGACCCGATGTTCACGATCCTCGAGGTCCTGATCATATTGCTGATGCCTGCGATGGTCGCGCTCATGGTGGCGGTGCACGCCTGGGCCCCGGCGCACGCCAAGGCGCTCAGTCTGATATCCCTGGTCTTTATGGGCCTGCTCGCCGGGGTGACCTGCAGCCTGCACTTCGTTGTCTTGACCGTGAGCCGCCAGCCGGAGTTCACCGGGCAGCCGTGGCTGGAGCTGGTTTTCTCGTTCAGCTGGCCGTCGGTCGCATATGCCCTCGACATCCTGGGCTGGGACGTCTTCTTCGCGCTCTCGATGTTGTTCGCCGCCCCCGTCTTCCGGGGGAGTCGCCTGGCCGCCTGGATCCGCGTGCTGATGATCGCCAGCGCGGTGCTTGCGCTCGCCGGCTTGAACGGGGTCGTTGCCGGTGACATGCAGCTGCGAAACATAGGCATAGTAGGCTACGTCGGGGTGTTTCTCGTCGTGGCAGCGCTGCTATTCGTCCTGTTCTACAGGGCGAGACCGCTAGAGGCCTGACGCGCGATCGGCGGCACTAGGGGAG
>DASTQK010000063.1:0-4120 GCA_035761765.1 Rubrobacteraceae bacterium | reverse complement strand
AGCTTGCCAAGGATGTTCGAGACGTGGCTCTTGACCGTCTTCTCGCTCACGTAGAGCCGGGAGGCGATCTCCGCGTTGCTCAGGCCCTCGGCGATCAGCTTGAGCACCTCGAGCTCCCGGTCGGAGAGGTCGTGGAAGGCGTTGGGCTCGTCGCGCCTGGCCCCGTGCAGCTCCCTCACCACCCTCGCGGCGACGCGCGGGTGCAGCACCGCTTCGCCCGCCGCGGCCTTGCGGACAGCGTCGGCGAGCTCCTCGGGTCCTACCTCCTTGAGGACGTAGGAGAGGGCACCAGCGCGGATGGCCGGGAAGATATGTTCGTCGTCGTGGTAGGAGGTGAGCATGACAACGCTCGTGCGCGGGGAGGAGGCCGTCAGGCTGCGTGTAGCCTCGACACCGTCCATACCGGGCATGATCAGGTCCATCAGCGCCACGTCCGGGGCGTGCTCGGCTGCGAGCCTGACCGCCTCCTCCCCGCTCCCCGCCTCGGCGATCACGGTGATGTCGGGCTGCGTCTCGAGGAACGCACGCACCCCCCGCCGCACCATCTCGTGGTCGTCTACGAGCAGGACGGTTATCGGTTCGCTCATGCGCGTTCGCCTTTCATACCCATAGTCTCAAGCGGGCAGACGCAGGTAACGGTGGTCCCCTCGCCCGGCGCGCTGTCGACGCTCACGTACCCGCCGAGCCTCTCTGCCCGCTCGCGCATGCTCTGGAGGCCGAAACCGTCGCCCTGTTCTCTGGCGGGATCGAACCCGCGGCCGTCGTCTGTCACCCGGAGCGTGAGGGTGTCGGCAGCGTAGATCAGGTCCACCTCCACCTTTCTCGCGCCGCTGTGCCTTGCGACGTTGGCCAGGGCCTCTTGCGCGACGCGAAAGAGCGCCTGCTCCGTCTGCAGCGGCACCTCCCGCTCGCCACTGACGTGGACCTCGGCCGGGATCTCGGCGCTCTGGGACCAGCCCCGGAGGTAGTCGCGAAGGGCGCCCGCGAGCCCCTTGCCTTCCAGTGCAGCCGGGCGCATCTCCCCTATCAGGACGTTCAGCTCCTTCTGCGCCCCGTGTACCAGCTCTTCGGCCTGAGCGAGGTGGGACGCGGCGGCTCGGGCGTCGTTCTCGATCAGGGCCCTGGCGGCCGCAACCTGGAAGGAGGTCGCGAAGATCTGCTGCTTGACCGAATCGTGCAGGTCGCGGGCGAAGCGGTTCCGGGCCTCGAGGGTCGCGAGCTCCCCCCTGGTCTGCATCAGGTTCTCGAGTTGCGCGGCCATCTCGTTGAGCTCGCGGGAGAGCTGGCCGATCTCGTCCTTCGACCTGTCCTTGACCGCGACGGAGAAGTCTCCCCGGCTCCACGCCTGCGCAGCGCGGGCGAGCCGACCGAGACGCCGGGTCATCCCCCATGCGGTCAGGAAGCCGAAGATCATGCCGAGCAGCGCGGCGGGTACGGTGAGCGCAAGCGCGCCCACGGCGATGATGGTGAACAGGGGCCCCGTGAGGTTGGGCAGCCGGACGACGGTGACGACCGCGCCCAGGGTACGCCCACCCTCGCCCTCGACGGGGGCAGCCGTGAGCATCTGCTCTCTGCCGGGAGAGTACGCGCCGAGGTTCCACGGGTCCTCCTCCCCCCCGAGCGCGGCGCTCAGGAGCGGATCTAGCCCGGGGTATTGCCCCGCGTCGAAACGCTCCCCGACCGGCGGTCGGTCCGTCGTGCGGCTCGAGGCGAGCAATCTACCATTCTCACCGACCACGAAGACATAGCCGTCCTCGGGCCCCAGGCTCACGTCCAGGCCGCCCCCGTCGCGCTCGGGAACCATCTCGACGTTGGTCTCCCCGGTCAAGGAGTCGACTTCCTCGCGCAAGAGCCGCGCGTCTGGCGGTCTCTCTTCGAGCCCGGCTTGCATGCGAGGCGCGATATCGTCCCCGACGTATCTCGCCGCGAGGCTCGGTATGACCGGGGAGATCGCGAACGAGATCAGGGCGGCGACCAGGATGAGCTCGGCGACGAGGAGCGCCAGCACGGTTACCAGCGTGTAGCTGAGCGCGAGCTTCCACCGCAGCCTGCGCAGCGCGAAGATTCCACCGCTCACGTGTCGACTCTCCGACTCATTCTCGAGAGAGTGTAGTCCGCAGCCACACGAACTGCATCGGACCGGAGACGGAAGGGCGTTCGGCCCCGGGAACTAGATATTCTCAGGCGAGGGCCGCGAGACCCTCTCGAAGCTCCTCAACGGTCGGGCGGTCTGTGGGGTCGGGCTCCAGGCAGCTCTCCACGAGGCTCGCGAAAGCCGCCGGAACGCGTCGGTAGGAGCGGATCGGGACTATGCGGCGCTCGAGTTGCTCGTAGCCGGGCTCCCACGGGTCGTCGTCTTCGTCGTCGAAGGGCTCCTCGTCGGTCGCGTCCTCCCACAGGTCGTCATCTTCGTCGCCGGCGTTGAAGGGCTCCTCCCCGGTCGCGGCCTCCCACAGCACCGCGCCGACGCCCCACACGTCGGTCGCCGGGCTCAGGTGATCGCCGGTGACCTGCTCGGGGGCCATGTACTGGTCCGTGCCCGTGCCCTCTTCGCCCCGTCCCGGGGGGCGGGCGATGCTGAGGTCGATGATCTTCGCGAGCCGGCTCTCGGAGATTATGTTGGAGGGCTTGAGGTCGAGGTGGAGCACGCCCTGGCGGTGCAGGTAGTGCAGCGCCGAACACAGGTGGAGCCCGAGGTGGACTATTTCGGCGATAGCGAGCCGCCGGGCTCTGGTGTCGATGAGGTACTCGAGCGTCGCCCCGGTGAGCGTCTCCAGGATGACGACGGGCTGAGGTTCCTTCAATACCTCGTAGGCGCGCACGATGTGCGGGTGGGTGAACTTCTTGAGCAGGCGCCCCTCCCGCATCAGGGCGCGTACCGTCTTCCGGTCTTCGAGGCGGTCCGGACGCGGGGTTTTCGCGACGACGCGGCAGGCTCGCTCCTCGCTCCACGCCTCGTAGACGTCGAGGTGGTTTCCCCTGGCAATGTGGGCCATTACCTCGTAGCCGGAGACGAGCCGCTCACCACCCGCCAGCGGCGGGGGACCATCCAGTATCTCCTCACTGTCCATGAAGCCGGTCATAGCTCGTATGTTACGCGTTCTCGCTCCGTCTGGCGCAGGTAGTAGAGGCTGGCGTAGCCGCCGCCCCGTTCGAGAAGCTCTTCGTGCGTGCCGCGCTCGGCCACGCGCCCGTCTTCGAGGAATAGGATCTCCGTCGCCTCGCGCGCGGTAGTAGAGAGGTCGTGGGAGATCACGATAGTGGCCCGCCCGCTCATCAGCCGGCGCAACGGGGCCATGACCTTCTCGCCGGAGGCGGCGTCGAGACCCGTGGTCGGCTCGTCGAGGATGAGCACGGGGGCGTCCCGGACCATGGCGCGCGCTATGGCGACCCGCTGCCTCTGTCCCCCCGAAAGGAGTCTCCCTTTCTGCCCGATCATCGTGTCGTAGCCCTCCGGTAGCCTCTCTATGAACTCGTGGGCGTCCGCCGCCCGGGCGGCGCGCAAGATCTCCTCCTCCGTCGCGTCCAGTCTCCCGTACGCGATGTTCTCACGGACTGTACCGTCGAAGACCAACGTCTCCTGCAAGAGCACCGCGACGTTGTGGCGTAGCGAACGCAGGCTCAAATCCTTGAGGTTATAGCCGTCGAGCCGCACCTCGCCAGCGTCGGGGTCATAGAAACGCAACAAGAGCTTGACCACCGTAGACTTCCCTGCGCCGCTCGGTCCGACGAGCGCCAGGACCTCGCCGGGCCCCACGCTAAAGGAGATGTCCGAGAGCGTCTGCTTCCTCGTCCCGGGGTAGGCGAACGTGACCGAGTCGAACGCGGCCAGGCCTCGAGCCGGTCCCAGGTCAACGGCGTTGTTGCTCTCCCTCACCGAGGGCTCCTCGTCCAGGAACTCGATGATCCTTTCGGCGCCCGCGGAGGCCGAGTAGAACGAGTTCAGGAGGCTGCTGAGGCCCCGGATCGGGCCGTACAGCTGGCCGAGATAGACCATGAAGATCAGGAGCCCGCCTAACGTGAGCCGCCCCTGGGAGAGCCCGTAGGCTCCGAGGCCGAGCACCACCAGCACGCCGGAGAGCTCGATCAGGTTTATGAGCGGCGAGAAGAGAGCACTTAG